>NZ_JBVHQB010000036.1:0-60501 GCF_055567635.1 Streptomyces sp. NPDC026500
AGGGCGCGAAGGTCGACATCCGGCTCAAGAACGCCCGCACCGCCGCACCGAAAACGATGAACATCGAGCAGCGGCGTGCCGAAGCACTGCCGGTCGGTTCGGCGGCTGGCGCGCTGTCGGAGGACCGGAGCGAGCAGTTGTCCGCGATCGGGATGCGGTGGGCGTAGCGCTCAGGCGCGACAGTGGGCTGGGCAGGACTTCTGCCCAGCCCAGTGCCGCCGATGCCGGGAGCCCGACCTTGCTCACAGCCCCGGCTCCTTGGGGTAGCCGGGGACACCGTAGCCCTGGTCGCGCAGCCACTCACGTGTCACAGCAGCTCGCTGCCGGAGGACGAGGTACGTGTCGGCGTCTCCGCCTCCGCCCGTGTGCATAACCAGCGTGTAGCCGTCCTCCATCACGTGTAGAAACGCGTCGGACATCTCGGCCACAGTGTCTTCGTCCAGTTGGTGCTCCTTGAGCCACCGGGTCAGCCGGTCACTGGCCTGTCGCCACTCTGTCTGGCGCTGGTCGGCATCCGTCGTGTTGGCCGCCAACTCGGCGTTGCGCTTGGTCGCCGTCAGCCGGTCGGAGGTGGCTGGTGATCGCGGACTGGGCAAGGTCGGCGCGGCGCTGTTCGTCCGGTGTCAGGGCACTATCCTGCTGCTTTCACGGGCGCTCCGACGGAAGCGAAGTGGTCGGATCCCGGTGACCGGCCGCAACGACGAAGCCATCGAGCCGTACAGATCGGTTCAGAACGGTGGTTCGTCCGGGTACGCCTTGGCGGGGACGGACGTCTGCGCTATGGCCCACGCGTCTTCTGCAGGTGGGGTTGCGGTCCGTGTGTGGCGGACGCGATCCCGCCGAAGCGGGCGGCGAGCAGCGCGATGTCGTCGTCCCGCTCGCCCTGCCTGAACATGTCGTTGGCGCACCTGGTAGCACCCGAGGTACCTCGGCCCGGCCGTGCGGCAGGACCGGCGGCGGATGGCCAGCGTTGCCGATGGTGATGCGGTTCGAGACCGGCTCGTAGTTGGAGTACTGGCAGGTCGCCATGCAGTCGGTACCGAGCCGCTGGGCCTGCTCGTCGAGGTAATGCAGCACCTCACGGTGACAAGCCGCCGCGGACAGTGTGGAAGCAGAGACCTTGCCAGGGACGGATACTGCCCCACTTTCCCTA
This sequence comes from Streptomyces sp. NPDC026500, assembly GCF_055567635.1. Lineage (NCBI taxonomy): Bacteria > Bacillati > Actinomycetota > Actinomycetes > Kitasatosporales > Streptomycetaceae > Streptomyces > Streptomyces sp. NPDC026500. Next base: position 1,154 of record NZ_JBVHQB010000036.1, read on the forward strand.
ACTGCTCGCCCAGGCTCTGGAGTGGAAACTGAACCGCGCCACCAGAGGGATCCACGGCTGGAAGCTCTTGGCCGCCGTCGCCATACTGGTCCTGAGTGCGATCCGATCCAGTACGGCAACGATGTTCGTGCAAGTGACACCCGTGGAACCGGTGTTGTCGCTCTCGGCCACGGCCCTCAACACGTCGCGTATGTCCACGTCTTCGGCTGCCTTCGCAAGAGCGATGAATATCTGCTGGGACGCGGCTGGTGACCCGACCAGCACCGCCAGAAGTACTTGGAGTGCCCGGTGCTCCGTGGCCACGAACGCGTCGAGATCCCCGGCCGGGATACTGATCCTGGCCAGTCGGTACAGGTTGGCCAGCCTCTTGGCAGCACGGGGAGTCGGCAGCAGTGCCCCGAGGAGGGTCATGAAGTCGCACTCAGCGGTGTGGAGTTGAAGAGTGTCGGGGCGTAGATCTCGCAGCTCCGGAACCGTCACCGGAGGCCGCTGCACATCGGACAGTAGCGAGGCAGCATCCGTATCGGACGGCGGCGAGCTCTCATCATCAGCGCCCGACTCTGCCGTCGCTCCCCCTGCCAACAGGCCGGAAGAACCAGCGTCGCCGGCTTCTCCGGCAGGCTGTCCTGCCTCAGCACCTCGTCCGGTCGGCGCCAGCAGCGAACGAAGATAACGCGCGGTGGCGTCCTCACTGGATCTGGCAATGGTGAACGGAACCTGGAAGATCTTGTCGAGATAATCCAGCGGACCTGTGTTGGGGCCGTCGGCAGTCACCTCGCCCGACGTCGGCGCCGGGCCAAAGAAGTCCTGGTGGTACACGTGCAGTGACTTGATGAGCCACTCCGGATCCACCGCCACTACCACGACGAAGAGCTCAAGTGCAAGCATCAGGTGAACGGCAGCGAGTACCTCCACCACGCGCTGCGGGGCACACCGGTCCAGGTCGTCGATGTAGAGGATGACGCGCTGCAGCGGGGGCGGCGTACGGGATCCCGGGTCGGTGCGCTCGAGCCATTCCTGATGTGCCAGTGCGAGGTCGCTCTCCAGTTGTTCCAGGTCGCGTCGCACCTGGCTCAGCAGGCTGCGATACGGCTCGTAGGGAGATGGCTCCTCGGAGCGGCGGCGAAGGAACTCCGACAGTCGTACAGCGGCGTCGATCCGGGCGAGCCGGTCCGCCGTCACCGCCACCCGCTCGTTGGCCTCCTTCAGATCCTGTCCGAGTCGCTCACCGGCCGCCGTAGCGATCTTCCGCATCGAAGCGTGCAAGGACCGCACTCGTTGCAGAGCCGGCTGCATCGCGGCGCCGGCCCCCAGTGCCAGGGGAAGGGCGGCGGCGATCCACGAACCCGCCAGTGCCCACACGACGAGCGCGGTGCCGAGCACCGCGATCCAGATCAACAGCACACGGCGGTTCGACCAAGCGGATCGGGTGATCATACCTGCTTCGGTCCACAGCAGCCGAGGACCGCGCAGCGGATCTCCTACGGCCGCCGCAGGGCCGGTCGGAGCGGCCTCTTCGGCGGCGTCTACGGCTGCCTGAAGGCGCTCGACGTCGGACCTGGCCTCGTCCAGCTGGCGTAGCAGTCGGTCGCGGCGCCGACGAACTTCCTCCACGGGAACCGCCGACGGCTGCTCGTCTGCCGGCTCCGTCGCGAGTTCCCGGAAGAGGTGGTCGACTAGTCCGGTCCACAGGTGATCCTCGGCGTAGTGCCAGGCGTTGAACCGCACCTGTCGTACGTTGGCGACAAAGGCCGACTGCAACTCCTGCTGCCGACGAACGCGTTCGGTCAAGGTCGCCACGTGCGCACGCATCTGCTCCATGGTGCTGGATTTGCCGGCGCCCCACTCACCGAGAAGCGCGATCGCCAGCGGCGGTGTAGTCGTCAGCGAGGTCGCGAGCATGGCGAGCATCTCGACGTCGCCCGCGTGACCAAGCAAGTCGACCTTGCTCGGGCGGTCGCTGCCGAGCCCAGCAAGGGCGCGTGGCCGCGGACTCGCGTGCGGACCTCCGCCGGAGTTCCACCGCCCACCCGCCCCAGTCCTGCGCGGGGACGTCGTGGACCGGTTCAGGTGATAAGCGTCGTGTCCCTCCCACAGCTCCTGGAAAAGCGATGCAGCCTGCGCGTCCTCGCTGTCCTGCAGTGCGGTCAGTGGGACAACGAGGCCACCCTCCCCATCGTTTCTGCGGGACTTCAGCACGCCACACACACCGGCGGCAGCAGGATCCACCAGGGGACCGCCCGAGGTCCCCGGAGGTATCTGGTCGCCGCCGACTCGCAGCGCGTCACCGAGCCCACCCTGATATGTCAGGGTGCTTGTCCACGGCTGCACCTCCCCCGACGTGACGGTGAAGCCGTATCCCCATACAGTGTCACCCGGCTCCAGCCGGCGCTCGGAGAGCCGCACACATTCGTGATCAACCGCCTCGGTTAGGCGGATTACCGCCAAATCGGGCAGCTCCCATACTTCTCCGCCGCTGGTTAGTTCTTGACTGGCCCACACCACGACACCATCTACTCGGATGTCACCGAACGCCAGCTGGACCCGACGGTGGCCTGCGTCAACGCTCTCCAGCATGCGTGAAACGTTGTGGCTACAGGTGATTGCCAGGCCGGGGGCCACGAAGAAGCCGCTGCCCAATAAGCGAGAAGGGTCGCCGGGAGTGTCGCTGTCCGACATCGGGACCTCGATGCGCGTGACTGACGCCCTGACTAACCTGTCCAAATCGGCAGTACCACGCTCTGCCACGTCCCTCCCCCAACGCCTTTGAAAAATGAGATGCCCTGTCAGCCCACGGTGGCAAGGATGCCCGCCATGGAGTCGTAGCTCGCGCGTACCCGCCCACGGTTGCCGAGGCGGTACCGCTCGAGGCGGATGGCACCGAGGCGCCGGGCTTCATAGATCTTGCGGGACCGCGGACGTCGTACAGGCGTCGTGTGATCTCGCCGATCTGCCGGTAGTACACCGGCCACGCCGAGCCCGGGTACGTGCGCAGGTGCTCGGTCGCCGGAATACCGCCGAGGAGCGATTGCACCGTGCAGTCCCGGCCGATGATCTCCTGGGCGAAGCCGACCGTAGGACGCGCGGCAGGAGAGGCGCGAGCACCGCGAGATACGGCAGGCTGGCGTACTCATTGCGCATCAAGGCCCGTTCCGAGGTGAACTGGCGCTCCGGCTCAGGAATCACCGCCCGCTCCCGGCCCGCGACGGTGACCCGGTACGTCGTGTTGTACAGCCCGGTGCCGACCTCGACCGCTGAAGCCACCTTGGTGTTCGTTCCGAAGGCGCGGCGGCAGATCGCCTCGATCTCCCCCGGGGCCACGGACTGCCGGAACGCCCCGGGGGCACGCGGGATGGGCCGGAACTCCATGAGCGTCTTCCTTCCCTTGGCGCAGCCTGCCATGGCACCGTATCGCGGACGACGGCTCGGGAAGGCCAGGTCACCGACGCCGCCGCTGGGGAAGACGTGGGGAACGTGTCCCGGTCAGCCGGGGTACGTGCTGTGCGGATTCGAGTTCGGTGCGGTCCTGCTCCAGTTCGAGCGACAGTTCGGCGGCGACCCGCACCAGCGCCGAGTTCCTCTCCCACTCTGCGGCCAACACCGCCTTGGCGTGCATGAGAGGTCCTACAAAGGCGTTGGACGTGGCGGTGGGTGACGAGGCAGGTGGCAAGGCCGAGGAAGGCCTCTTGGATGTCGTCGCGTCGTTCCCAGCGGATGCGCAGACAGCGGAAGCCGCGCAGCCAGGAAATGGTGCGCGCAACCCAGGCGCTCCTGCTGCTCGGCCGCCGCGCACTCCTGGCACACCCGGTACCGCCGCCTGCTTCGCTGACAACGCCCGCATCGGCGCGGCCTGGGCCGGGTCGTAGAGCGGGAACTCGCCCCACCCGTGCCCGCACCCGCAACAGCGCCACCGGCTTCTGACCAGCAGACAGCTTGAGACGTTGGGCCTGCAACTCTGTCGTCGTCCGGAGGTGCTGCAGGTGCTCCGGCACTTCCATGCGCCCGTACACCAGGCTGTCTTCTACCGGGCGCGTGTCAGCGGTCCTGGTGTCCGCCACGTCACTCCCCCTCCCCGCCGGCCGTGGCATCGAATTGCTCGTAGCCGTCCGGCTCGTCCGCCCTCGCTCCTCCTCCAGCGCGTCCCACGCCATCTCTTGGTACTTGTCCTCGTACGGGTCGTACGGTTCGCGGGCCTCGTCTGCCAGGTCCGCCCAGTACGCCGCGTCGGCCTCGGCTTCCCATGCGGTGCCTTCGGCCGGGCTCATCGAGGCCAGCCATGCCTCCTGCCGCGCCTGACGGTCCTCGTCACCGGCCGCGTGATAGCCGCGCCAGATGTGGACGGGCAGGTGGGGATACGGGGAGCACCAGGACCAGGTGCCGTCGAGCAGCTCGTGGCCGGCGGCGCGCGCGCAGCGGCCGCCGTCGATGGGATGCGCCAGGCCGGCGCAGAGCGGGACGAGTTCGGTCAAGGGCCGCGGGGCCGTACGGGAGGTGGAGCTCAGTTCGGCGAGGAGGTCGGGGAAGCGACGGCGCGGACCATCGGCGCGCATGCGCCGGGCCTGCCGCTTGCGGTGGTCGTTGCCGGATTTGGTCACGGTCGTCTCCGATACATCGGGTCCCCACACTTCCCGCCGGACGTCGCGTGAGGGGCGCAGCCGGGCAGACAGGTTCTTCGATGGTGCTGCGCGGGACCCGACTTCGGTCCTTGTCCGGCGACGCTTTCCCGGGTGCGGCGTGGGCGCGGGGCAGCAGCGGAAACGGCGGTTCGCGGCATGCCGTTCACTACGAGATCCACGGTAACGGGCGGCGCTGACAGCAGGGCCACTACACCACAAGGAGGGCGGAGACCGGAGACTGGTCGAGGTGGATGACACCTGGTCGAGTTGGAGACACCGGCGCCCGTACGGAGGGCTGGCATCATGCCGAGATGACCCACGACATACTGTTCTTCCTCGCCCCCGACGACGAGACTGCCGCCTCAACGTACCTGGGGGGACCCGGCCGGGCCTTTGAGTCTGTGACCTGTCACTTCATCGAGGCAGACAGCACCATCGTCGAGTGGGACATGTACTTCGAGCCGCCCTCGGCCGAGATCCCGCCACTGGAGCAACTCACCGGGTGGCCGTGGCCGGACGAGGTCATCGCCCCCACGAACGATGGCGTCGAGGTGTTCGCTCTGCCGCCACGGTTGACCCGGGCGTTGGCCGACGCCGGCTCCGCCGAACTGGCGGAGCTGGCACGCCGCTAGACCACGAGGCTCAGGAGCGCCGACGGGATGGCAGTTTTCGGTGCGGCCGGCGGTGCCGGAGTACTGCCGTTGGACGCCGGCCGAGGTGGTGCCCTTCTTCAGGAAGCCGGTGTCGTCGAGGACGAGGATGCCGTCGGGCTCGCCGAGTCGTTCGGCTACGTAGTGCTGGAGGTCGTCGCGGAGCTCGTCGGCGTTCCAGCGGGCGCCGTTGAGGAGCCGCTGCAGGCGGTCAGGGGTTCGGTGTCCAGCGTATTCGGCCAGTTGCCAGCCGTTCTTTCGGCCGACCGGGCCCAGCAGTCCACGGATGTAGTCACGCATCCTGCGACGCGGCTCGACGCGTTTGAAGCGGTGGCCGGTACGCAGGAACAGTTCCTCGAGCTCGTCGTTCCAGATCTCAACTGCACGCTCGTCGATCACGCCCGAAGGCTGCCCAGAGCGTTGCCACTACCGACGGCGGCTGCACACGATCGAGGGGCGGCCCGGGAAAGAGAACACAGGCCGGCAATCAGCCCACTACACTCACCGAAACCGCCCCTGAACAGGGAAAACGTCAAAGTGCTGCTGGAGTACTAGGGCGTCCTCCGCCGAGAGCCGCTTTGCGGGACAAGCTCCACCTGCCGCCCTAACAGTCACCCGTGGCCCGCTGGTCCTTCCGCGGCACCGACGCGAACACATCAGCGACATACAACGCCAACGTCGCCCGGACACGGTTCACTTCATGTGCGTCCACACATCCAACATGCTCGTAATCAGCACCGATCGGAAGACCTAACGGGGTCCTACTAGGCCACACGCGCGACGAAGAATTCGAACCGATACTCCTGCTCGCTGACCGCGGCCACCGTGCCGAGGTCATGCGCGAGGAACACCCATGGGGTGTTCCTCGCCTGCCGGATCGAAGAGAACCAGGCCTGCGGCAGGCTGAACTCGATCCAAGGGGCGAGTTCCAGTTCCGTGTACAGGAAGGCCGACGTGTGGAAGCCGTGCGAAAGAAGGAGCTCCTCCACCCAGGCGTCCAGAGTTTCCTGGGAAACCTCGTCGCTCAGTGTCGCATCCGGTTCAGTGGACATGTCCCAGAAACCGCGTACGGCTTCCATGACGCGCTCCGGCACACTCGCGGAGGACAGCGTGTGCATGGTGACGACCTCTGAGGCATCACGCAGTATGCGATCCAGTTCCTGGCGCTCTCGCCGCTCCCTCAGCGCACGCTGCAACTCGCTAACCACCGCATTTGCCCTGTTCGTAGTAGAGATGGTGCTTCGGTTGCATTTCCTTGTAGATCTTTCCGGTCATGTTCACATCTGCAGGCTCGCCCGCCTGCGGAGTTCCGGCATGGAAATGTGAAAGCGGCGCATTGGGATCAGCTGTGTGCTCGGCGATGACACGCATGCCGTGCGGTGTCTCGTACTGATAGTAGCGACCCCACGAGCCTCTGGGGTTGTAGTCAGGCTTCGTGATTGTAGGGTCCCAACGTTTGTATACGTAGTTCGGGGAGTTGGCTCGAGTGCTGTCCCCGCCGACCGTCCATTGGCGAATGGGCTGCGCGGAACGAGGGACACCAGCCATGTCCTTTGCGGCGTTGAACGCTTCGCGGCGCTCTGGATAGATCGGGTTGTGAGTCGCAGCGAGGCCAAGCGGGTCCATCCATCCGTGAGGATTGTCGACGTAGCTGCATGGATTCGGTGCGGGTGCCAGACCGAGCGGATCAGGGGTGACGTACCTCGCGGTCTGCGGGTCGTAATATCGGAAGTAGTTGTAGTGCAAGCCAGTTTCAGGGTCGGCGTACTGGCCAGGAAAACGCAAGGGGGTGTAGGCGGTGAAGTCGACGTTCCACCTGGTCTCGCCCCAGATGGTGGTGCGAGCGTGCCAAGCAATGTGATCGGTCTCGTCAACCAATTCAGTGGGAGCGCCCACCAGATCGGTGACGACCGCAAAGAAGCGGGAATCCAGGTCTGACTGCGGGCCGCTCACGGCGATTCCGTCGAGATCGCTCCCCCTCATGTCCGGGCTGCCGCCACCCACCGACCTTGCTCTGCGTTCGAGCTGAGCCAAGGGGCGGTGCCCCTGGTATTCCCAGGTGGTGACGACGCCCGTGCTGTGATCGTGCTGTTCGACAAGGCGCGTGCCCTCCCAGGCGAAGTCGATCTGCTCCACGACGACTTCACCATCGAAAGCCATTTTCCGTTTGGACGTGCGGCGCCCGAGGGCGTCGTAGGTGTAATGCCAGGTTGCGCCGCCGGGGGTGGTGACCTGTGTCAGTTGGTCTTCCGCATTCCAGTGGTAGTGCCAGGTGTCTTTTCTCCCGGAGAGGGTGTGCCGAGTACGCCGGACCAGCCTGCCTGCGTCGTCGTGCCGGTAATGCATTCGTCCCGCGACGCGAATACGTGTGCCGTCGTAGTCCCGGGCCCCGCGGGCTTCCGGGTGAGGATGTCTGTCGGGCCAGGATGCACGTACCTGGTTGCCGGCAGCGTCGTATGCGTATGTTTCCGACCAGTTGTCACCAGTGCCCTGCAGAGGACGGCCGATCGGGTCCAGAGTGTAGTGGTGTGCCACACCGGTCACCGCTTCAACGACATCCGTCATATGGCCATCGGGGCGGTAGGCATACGACCGGTCACGCAGCATCGTCTCGGGAATGGAGAGGGACTGGCTGATGATGTGGCCGAGTTGGTCGAAGGAATGGCTGAGGCTGAGTCGTTCGCCGACACGGCGGTTCGTCTCCCGCCCAGCTGCATCCCTTTCGAACCGCATGTGCCTCCCGGCGACGGACAGTTTCGCAGGACGTCCCGCCGAGTCATATGTCCAAGCGCTTACGGCACCGGTCGGTGTCGTACGCGAAACGCGTTGCCCGAGATCGTCGTAGGTGTAACTGACCGCGCGGCCTGCGACGGACTCCGAGCGGAGTTGTCCCCGCTCGTCCCAGCACCATTCGACATCCGTGCCGAGTGCCGTGGCCGTGAGAACCCGCCCCATGGCGTCGTAGGTGAAATCGGTGATTCGGCCTGCGACTTCCTTCGACGTCACCTGGTCGAGGACATCTCGTTCGTAGCGGATGAAGTCGCCGAGGGGAGTTACCCGCTCCATCAACTGGCCTGCAGGATCGTGCACATAGCGCTGCACACGACCGTCGAAGTCGGACTCGGCGACCTGACGGCCCGCGGCATCGTACTCGTAGTTCCAGGTCATCCCCTGCGGATTGGTGACCTTGGTGAGTCGTAGTTCAGTGTCGTAGGAGAACGCGTAGCGGACGCCGTCAGCACCGGTGCGCGCCGACAAGAGATCGAAGTATGTGTACTCGAACTTGTCGACTCCGCCGTGAGCGTCGATGTACTGAGTGCAGTTGCCCTCATCGTCGTACAGCCACTTCTCCTCACAGCCGTCCGCAGTAAGGCGGCGGGAGAGCTTTCCTTCCGTCGTCCACTCCAGGCGTGTCTCCGTACCCACCGGGTCGGTGAAGCACCGCTACCAGATCGGCTACGAGACGCTGTGCCGTGAGGTGGCGGACTCGCTGAGCTGGCGGCGGTTCTGCCGGAATCCCGCTGACCGCCCCGGTTCCGCACCCGACGACGCTGATCAAACTCGTACGCCGCAGCGGCCCCCGGACCAGCGAGCAGCTCAACGCCGCACTGCTGGGCAAGCTCGTGGAGGACAAGCTGTTGCGGTGCCGCAAGCTGCGCATTGACACCACCGTGATCGAAGCCGATCACCCCACGGACGCCGACCTGCTGGAGCACGGGGTGCGCAAGATGGGCCGACTAGTGCGTCGGATCAAGGCGGCCGGCGCCGCCAGGCGCACCCGCTTCCGGGACCGCAGCCGATCAGCAGGGCGCCGCTTGAAGGAGATCTCCCGCACCCTGCGTCGTCGCACCGGGCAGGCGTTGGGCGAGATCGACCGGCTCACTGGCGAGGTCGCCGCCATCGCGGCAGCGACACTGCGGGATGTGGCCGCGGTCGAGGACAATGCGCGGCGCGCACTGCGCGGGCGGCCGTCGGGGCGGCTGGCACACCTGGTCGGTGAGCTGACCGAGACGGTGGCGGGCACTCGACGCCTGCTGGAACAAACTGCGTTACGGCTGGCCGGGACCCGCAAGATCCCTGACCGCCTGGTGTCGTTAGCCGACCCTGACGCCCGGCCGATCCGCAAGGGCAAACCCCAGCACCCCACCCAGTTCGGCTACACCGCGCTGGTGGCCGAGACAGAGAACGGCTTCGTTGCCGATCACCAGGTCCACCGCGACAACCCGGCCGATGCCCCGCAGCTGGTGCCTTCGGTCGAGCGGGTGACGGCGCTGGTCGGCCGGGTGCCGGGAACCGTGGTCGCCGACCGCGGCTTCGGCACCGCGGCCAACGACCGGGCGCTCGCCGAGCTCGGGGTTGGGCGGATCGGTCTCCAACGCAACGGAACCCCGGGAAAGGCTCGCCGGGACTACGAACGCAGCCGCCCGTTCCGGCGGATGCGCAACTGGAGAGTCGGTATCGAAGCCCGTATCAGCCACCTCAAGCGCAGCTTCGGCTTCCGCCGCACCCGCCTCCGCCGACTGTCCGGCGCCCAGATCTGGGCCGGACTCGGGATCTTCGCCTACAACCTCCACCGGATGACCGTCCTCAGCCGGTGAACAGAGGCCACCGGCAGGCGACGACATACCGCAGCCTTCCCGAATCAGCCCTGCCACCAGGCTGAACCCTTTTTCAGGGGCAAGTAGCTAGTACTACAGCCGGTGGTTTCACGGAAATGAGCTCGGGCTGCTCGGGTGCGGTAGTGGCTGGTGCGGGCTCGGGCCTGGTGGCGGGTGCGCCAGCGGTGCCAGTGCAGGGCCAGCCAGGTTCGGGCGGTGCGGACGGGTGCGAGGACGATCCGGTCGTACAGGCGGCAGATCTCGTTCACGGTCGGAGGGCGGGTGCCGAGGGGACTGGCCGCATAGATCGTCTCCACGCTGCGAGGGATTGACATATCACCCCAGGCACCGTACGAGTCCACGTGATGAATGCCCGGATCCGGGTCTTCCAACCACTTCAAGGGATCAGACGAGTACAGCCTGGAAGAGATCAGGGACGCACTCAAAGTGCCCGCACACGTTCCCATGGTGTTCTGCGACCCCCGCGTCCGGACCTCACCCCGACGCGCCACCGGCACGGATGATCGACGTAGGTCGGCCACGTGGCAGGTCGGGGTGGCCGGGGAGGCCTATGCGCCGCACTGCGGCTGCGGCCCCCTGCTACGGGGTGCGTTGCACCGGGTTGATCTCGAAGAGACCGCAGACTCGTAGGTGGTACCGGACGAGTACGCTCCGGTGGCTGGCGGGCGGGTAGACCCGGATGTAGGCCGACGTCGGTCGGCACTTCGGCACGACGTCCGGATTGTTGGTGCGGATCGTTGCGTACACCGACCGGTGCGGGCGGACCCGCACGGTGGTCACGGGCTGGCCAGTGCGAGCGGCGGGGGCGCCGATCTGGTGGTGGCGGATGTTCACGACACTCACGCCGGGGTAACCGCGCAGGGCACAGGTGTGGCTGGAGGTGTTGGTGAACCGGATGGGGTAGAAGAGCGAACCCGCGCCGCCCGAGACCGGGGCGATGGACAGGTGCAGGTCGGCCACGTGGCAGGTCGGGGTGGCCGGGGAGGCCTGCGTGGCCTGGGCTCCGCCGACGGCGGTGCCGGTGGCGCCCAGGACGAGGGCAGCGGTAATGGCCGCCGCGCGCTTCGGGATGCGGATGGGGATCATGACGCACGCTTCCGTGCCAGTGAAGGACAGCGGCCCCGCATCCGGCGGGACCAGAGCGGTGGGAGCCGGAGGCCCGGCTCAGGGGACTGCGCGTGAGCTTGCAGCTCACATCTATTGAGACGACGAACACCGGGGGGAAGTTCGCATTGGTGTGGCGGGATTTTGACAGCCCGCACTCGCCATCCGGACCGGGCGCCGTGTCCGGGGCCGAGGGAGATCCTTGAGGAGGGCCATGTGGCCACCGAAGCGGCGGCGAAGGAGAAGACGGCGTGATCCTGAACAGATCGTACGGCCCGACGACTAAGTGGTCCAGGCGGAGGCCGTGCTTGAGTTCCCGGTAGTCGTGGCCGATGCGCCAGCGGATCTTGGCCAGGCGGACCAGTTCGGTCGGCGGGCAGGCTGGACAGCCAGTAGTCGGTGGGTGCTTCGGCGTCCTCGGGCCATTCGACCAGCAGCGTCACTTCGAGCAGGACACCGTCCCATTGGCCGTGTTCGGCGATGGCGGCGGCCTGGGCCAGACGACGGGCCCGGACCCCGGCCGGCCGCACCCGCAGCGCCAGAAAGCGCGAGCGGACCAGACGGCCCGGCTGCAGGCCGCCGGTTGCTTCGTCCAGGCCTGCCAGGCCGAAGGAAAGGCCGGGGGCGGTCCGGAGGAGAGGACCTCACCGATGGCGTCGCCGAGGGTGGCGAGTCGGCGTCCGTGCTCACGGCTGGGAGTGGGCTGGCTGTTCACCGCACCTCCTGCGGGTGCCGCGTCCTGCGCGGCCGGGTCGGATGGAGAGCCGCCAATCGGCCCGTCGACAGGCAACAAGACCGCAACCCAGGACTTTCGGCGCGATTGGGGGCAGAACGTCAGGTGGGCGGTGGCGGGGTTGGCGACCGCCGCAGCCTTCGCCGTACCGGCATGGCTGTGCGGGGCGGTCGTGCTGGCGCGGCTGCTGAAGGATCCCGCGATCCGCTGGTCGCTGGGCCTCCGCACTCGGCGCAGTGCTGGGCTCGTTGGCCGTCCTGTGGGGTCACGGCTTCGCCACCCGGGCCCCGGCGACCGGGACTTCCGGCTGCTCGGTCCAGGTCACGGCCGAGCATGCCGTTGCCATCGGTGGGGACAACCGGGCCCCTGTCTCCACCGGCGACGCCACCGTATCCGCCCCGCCCGCACCTGCTCAGCCCGCTGCCGGACCGCACCCCACCGCGCCACCACCGGCCCTGGACACGGTGTCAGCGTCTGGGAACCGTGCGATCGCCATCGGCGGAACCAACTCCGGTCCGCTGTCCACCGGTGACCAGCCTGGCCGGGAACACACGTGAAGTGGCCGTTCCAGCGGGCAGGGCGGCGACAGAAGCCACCCGCTACCGGACCCGAGAAGCGGGTGGAGGCCCATGCCGAGCGGGCTGTCGCCATCGGGGCAACAGTTACGCGCCCGTGCTGACCGGGGACCATTCCCGGGGTCGAACCGGTGGCCGTGCGCCCCGTAGTGGAGCTGCCGCCCCGCTACGGGGCGACAGCCGCGAACCGGGACGCCTCTTCACGGGTGGGCTGGGCCGCCGTGCCGCCGGCCGCACGGGTGGACATCGCTCCGCAGGCGCAGCCCAGGGCCATGGCCCTGGCCAGGTCCCCCGAGCCGAGCCATTCGGCGAGAAACCCGGCGTCGAAGCTGTCACCGGCGCCCACGGTGTCGGTCGGCTCGACCTCGGTGCCGCTCACGGTGAGCAGTTCGCCCTGGAACAGGGCCTGCGCGCCGCGCCGGCCGCGTTTGACGACCGGGACGAGGCCGGTCGCGGCGAGCGCACGCATCGCCTCGGGCACGTCATCGTGCCCGGCGAGCCGCAGCGCTTCGGCGTCGTTCGGCAGCAGCAGGTCGCACGCGGCGAGCAGCCCGGCCGGCAGCTTCCAGGTCCCTGCGGGGTCGTCGTTGGTGTCCAGGGAGGTGGTGCCGCCCGTGCGGCGCACCCGGTCGAACAGCGTCGGCAGCCGGGCCGCCAGCGCGGGCTGCAGAAAGAGGGACGCGGAGTGGACGTGCCGCGCCTCGGGCAGTTCGTCCGGGGCGAAGACCGGCAGGCATCCAGGGGCAGTGAGGATGGAACGGTCACCACCGGGCTGGTTGAGGCAGACGCTGAGCGCTGTCGGCAGGGTCTCGTGCCGGACGCAGGCGCTGATGTCGACGCCGGCCGTGGCGAGGGTGTCGAGGACGAAGTCGCCTGCCGCGTCCCGGCCGACCATGGCGGCCAGCGCCGTGGACAAGCCGAGCCTGGCCGCGCCGTGCGCGACGATCGCCGCGGAACCTCCCAGTGCGAGGACACCGGCGTCGACCAGGGTCTCGGCCTGGCCGGCGGGCGGCTGCGCTGGGGCGCCCATGACCAGTACGTCGGGATTGGCGTCGCCGACGACCAGCAGATCGGGGCGCCCCATCAGGAGGCCCGCAGCATTACGGGGCTGCGCAGCGCAGGCGCCAGGGCGTCGCCGTGGGCGGTTGTCATGGCATCGCACAGCGACCAGATCTGATCGACTGTCAGGGCAGCGGCGGTTGCCGGATCGGCCATGGCGGCGTGCCTGATGTGCTCTGGGTTCTCCTGTACGGCGGCCGCCACCGTCAGCTCGACGACGTTGAGGAAGCTCCGGTTGAGTGCGGCCAGTTGCGGCGGCAGCGCGCCGACGTGGTGCGGGTGCACGCCCAGCCGGTCGACGGTGGCCGGGACCTCGACGGCCGCGCCGGCCGGCAGGTTGGTGATCAACCCGGTGTTGGCGGTGGTGACCTGAATGGTACGTAGCTCGCCGGTGGCCAGGCTGTGGATGACCTGCGGGGCGTACTCGGCGACCTCCTCCGGTTCCTGGGGCGGGGGCAGCTCCTGTCCGGCGGCCAGGGCGTCGCGGACCTGGACGTATTCGGCGAGGTTGCCCTTGCTGATGTTGGGGTAGTCGCCCACCGGGATGCGGAGCCGGTCGACCTCCCCTGCATGGGTCAGGTACCAGGGCACGTACTCCGAGGAGTGCTCGCTGGTCTCGGTGGGGAAATATCCCAGCCTGCTGTACATGTCCATGCGGACCCGGCGGCGCAACTGCGGGTCGCGGGCGATCGCCTCGTGCAGGGCCGGGTAGAGGTCACGGCCCTGGTGCTGCCAGCGCAGAATCCAGCCCTGGTGGTTGACGCCCGCCGAGAGCACGTCCACCTCCTCGTGCGGGACGCCCACGATGGCGCACAGGTCGTGCACGGTCCAGAACACCGAGTGGCACAGTCCCACCGCCTTGACCTTGGGCGCGACGGCGGCCAGGTACTGGAGGTTCATGGCCATCGGATTGGTGTAGTTGAGCAGCCACGCGTCCGGGCAGACCTCCACGATGTCCTCGGCGAGCCCGCGCAGCAGCGGGAAGGTGCGCAGGGCGCGGAAGATGCCGCCGATACCGAGGGTGTCGCCGATGGTCTGGCGCAGGCCGAACGACTCGGGGACCTGGAAGTCGGTCAGGGTGGCCTGGTGGCCCCCGACGTTGACCATGTTGACCACCACGTCGGCGCCCTCCAGTGCCGAGCGGCGGTCGGTGCTGGAGGTGATCACCGGGGCTGCCCCGTTCTCCCGCGAGATCAGCTCGGCCAGTTCCTGGGCGACCTTCAGACGCTCGGGGTCGATGTCGTGCAGTGAGAGCCGCACGCCTGACAGTTCGGGGAGGAGGAAGATGTCGCGGAGCAGCTGTCGCGTGAACACGACCGAGCCGGCTCCGACGAACGCGATGCGCATCACGGGATTCAGCCTTTCTGGAGGATGTGGATCAGGCGGGTGGCTTCCGCGGCGATCGCGTCGCGGCCGGGTCCCAGATAGCGGCGGGGGTCCACCAGCGTGGGCTGCCCGGCCAGGGCGGTGCGTACGGCATGCGTGAAGACCTTGTTGAGCTGGGTGCCGATGTTGACCTTGGTGATGCCGTCGGCGACCGCGCGGGTCAGGCCGGCGTCGGCGACTCCCGAGGAGCCGTGCAGCACCAGCGCCACGGGGACCTGGGCGCTCAGCGCGGCGATCAGGTCGAAGTCGAGTACGGCGTTCTGGTCGAGCATGGCGTGCGAGGTGCCGACCGCCACCGCGAGGCCGTCCACTCCGGTGGCCCTCACGTACTCCGCCGCCTGCGTCGGGTCAGTACGCGCCCCGGGCGCGTGCACCCCGTCCTTGCCGCCGATCTCGCCGAGTTCGGCCTCGACCCATAGGCCGCGGGCGTGGCAGTGCTCGGCCATCTCGGCGGTCGCGGCCACATTGTCGTGATAGCCGAGCGCGGACGCGTCGTACATCACCGAGCTGAAGCCCAGGTCGGCTGCCCGCGCCACCAGGTCACGGTCGGTGGCGTGGTCCAGGTGCAGGGCGAGGGGGGCGGAACTGCTGTCGGCGATCGCGGCCGCGGCGGCCGCGATCGGGCCCGGGCGGCCGCGGTGGTAGTGCACCGCGTTCTCGCTGATCTGGACGATCACCGGGGCGGCGGCGCGCTCGGCCGCCTCGGCGACGGCCTCGATGTGCTCGATCTGGATGACGTTGAAGGCCGCGACGCCCCGGCCTTCGGTGCGGGCCGCCGCGACGATCGCCGCCGTGGACATGATGGGCACGGTTCTCCTCATTGGATGTCTGCTCTGTCGGCTTCGTCGGCGGAGCCGGTTCGTTCGGTGGACAGGGGATGCTCAGTGGATGCTTCGGGCGCCGATGGCCGGGCGGAGTCGCGCCCACACGGCAGGATCGAAATCGCCCGCCAGGGGCGCGGCGACCGCGGCCGCGGACAGCGCGGCGGCCTCGGCCAGCCGCTGCGGCCAGGGGGTGCCCCGCGACATGCCTCTGGCGAGCGCGGCGACCGCGGCGTCGCCTGCCCCGGTGGGGTTGCCCGAGATCCGCTCCGGGGGACGGGCCGACCAGCTGCCGCCGCCGGTGAACACGGTCAGCCCCTGCGGTCCCTGCGAGACGACGACAGCGCGGGCGCCCGCCACGCGCAGCGCGTCCGCGCCCCCGGCGACGTCGGCGCGGCCGGTGGCGCCGGCGAGTTCTGCGGAGTTGGGTTTGACGACGTCGGGGCCGGCCCTGACGCCTTCGGCCAGCGCCGGGCCGTCCGCGTCGAGGAGCACCGGGACACCGGGGGCCGCACGTATCAGGATGGCGTACGCGTCGTCCGGGACTCCTGGCGGGAGTGACCCCGCGAGCACCGCGACCCGGCAGCCGGCGGCGAGGGCGCGGTAGCGGTCGATGAAGGCCGTCCACTCCCCGGCTCCGACGTGCGGCCCGGCTTCGTTGAGCAGGGTCGCCTCGCCGACCTCGGTCTCCACGACGGTGACCGTGCGCCGCGTCTCTGCGACGATCGGCACCAGCTCCTCGGCGATACCTTCGTCCGCCAGCGCCGTGCGCAGCGTTCGGCCGGCCGCGCCGCCGGCGAACCCGGTGACCCGTACCGGCTCGCCGAGCGCGTGCAGCACCCGGGCGACGTTGACGCCCTTGCCACCCGCGCGGACCGCGGGCGGCAGGACCCGGTGCATCTCCCCGGGAGTCAGCCGCGGCACCTGGTAGGTGACATCGAGGGCGGTGTTGAGGGTGACGGTCAGGACGGTCATCGGGTGGGAGTGGGGCGCAGGATCACCGACCGGGTGAGGTTGCGGGGCGTGTCCGGGTGCAGCCCCTTGGCGGCGGCCAGTGCCACGGCCAGCCGCTGGGCGCTGACGAGGGAGGCGAGCGGGTCCAAGTCCTCTTCGATCCACAGGCCGCCAACGGCGGTCACCTGCTCGGCCAGTCCCTCGGGGCCGGGGCCGAACATCCACACCGCGGCGTGCTCGTCGGTGATCGCGATCGGGCCGTGCCGGTATTCCATGGCGGGATAGGACTCCGTCCAGCTCAAGGACGCCTCGCGCATCTTCAGCGCGGCCTCGGACGCCAGGCCGACGGTCCAGCCGGCGCCCAGGAAGGTGAACTGGGTGCGCTCGGTGACGCCCTGCGGCAGCGGCGCGGCGAGCGCCCGCTCGGCGTCGGCGACGGCCGGGCCGAGGTCTTCGCCGAGGTGGGCGCGCAGCAGCGCCAGGGTCGTGGTGGCGAACCGGGTCTGCACGACCGAGCGTTCGTCTGCGAAGTCGAGTACGACGGCCTGGCCGGCCGCGCTCGCGGCCGGGGCGGCGGGGTCGGCCGTGATCACGGTGGTCGGGGCGGAGGCGCGGTCGAGCAGGTCGAGCACTTCGGTGGTGGTGCCCGAGCGACTCAGGACGAGGTAGCGGTCGTAGGCGCGGTTGCCAGGGACTTCGGAGGCCGCAAAGGCATCGGTTTCGCCGTGTCCCGCGTCCTCGCGCAGCCGCGCGTAGGACTGGGCCACGAACAGGGAGGTTCCGCAGCCGATCACAGCCACCCGTTCGCCGGACCGGGGCAGGGCCGGCAGACCTGCCGCGGCGAGTTCGGCGGCCCTGCGCCAGCAGGCGGGCTGATCGGCGATCTCGGTCTGGACATACGTGGTGCTCACTGCGACTCACTTCTGGGAATCCGCGCGCGTCAGCACGCGGTGGATCGGATGGTGGTGAAGATGCCGGGCGGGGCCGGCGGGGAATCGGGCCCTTCGGCCCGTCCGCCTCGGGGCGGCGGGAGCTCAGCCCTTCCTGCGTTCAGCCCTTCATCCCGCTCATGCTCATGGTCTGGACGAACTGCCGCTGTGCGAAAAGGAAGGACAGGATCAGCGGCGCACTCGCCACCACGTTGCAGGCCATCAGCTCCTGCCAGTCCACGTGGTGCGGGCCCTGGAAATTGAGCAGTCCGAGCTGGATCGTGTAGAGCTTGGGATCGTTGATGGCGATGAGCGGCCAGAGCAGGTCGTTCCACGAGTTGAGCAGTGTGAAGATCGCCAGGGTCGCCAGCGCGGGCTTGGCCAGCGGCAGCACGATCCTCACCAGCACTCCGAAGGTGTTCAGGCCGTCGATCTTGCCGGCCTCCTCCAGCTCCTTGGGCAGCGAGAGGAAGAACTGGCGCATCAGGAAGACGCCGAAGGCCGAGGTGAGGAAGGGAACGAAGGCGGCCCCGAGGGTGTTGATCAGTCCCAGCCGGGAGAACATGAAGTAGGTGGGGATCATCAGCATCTGAGTCGGGATCATGATGGTGGAGAGCAACACCAAGAAGCCGACGGTCCGGCCCCGGAACGACAGCCTGGCGTAGGCGTAGCCGCCGAGTGAGCAGAGCACCAGGTGGCTGATGATCGCGACGCCGGAGACGACGACTGAGTTCAGCATCCAGCGGGCCACCGGGACGTCGCTGAACAGCCGGACGTAGCCGCCGATGTGCAGTGAGGACGGCAGGAAGCGGGGCGGGAAGCGGTTGACGTCTCGGTTGGCGGTGAAGGACGTGACGAGCATCTGCGCCAGCGGCACCAGAAACAGCAGCGACAGTGGCGCCAGGAGCAGGTGCCACAGGCTGAACGGGAGCCTGCGGCGGGCGGGCTGCTTCGCGGAGTTCAGCGCCATCAGAATGCCTCGTTCTTGCTGATCTTCGAGTACGCGTACATACAGAGCGTGACCAGCAGGGTGGCCGCGAAGAGGATGTAGGCGACCGCCGAGCCGTAGCCGTAGCGGGACAGGGTGAATGCCTGGTTATAGATGAAGTAGACGATGGTCTGGGAGGAGCCGAGCGGGCCGCCCTTGGTGGTGGTCAGCACCAGTTCGAAGATCTGGAGCACCGAGATGACCTCCCACACCCCGATGAATATCGTCAGCGGGGTGACGCTCGGCAGGGTGACGTGCCGGAAGACCTGCCAGCCGTTGGCGCCGTCCAGCCGGGCCGCCTCCACGATGTCCTTGGGGATGTCCTGGAGCGCGGCGAGGTAGACGATGACTGAGAAACCCAGGTCGCCCCAGAGGTAGATGAGGGAGATGACCCACATCACCTCGTGCTGGTCGCTCAGGAATCCCTGCCGTGGCAGGTGCAGTACGCGCAACGCGTTGTCGGCGAGCCCGAACTGCGGGTCGAAGATGAAGTTGGCGAGGATGCCCGACGCGGCGGCCGACATCACCAGCGGGACGAAGATGGCCGTGCGGTAGAAGGTGATGAAGCGGATGCTGCGGTTGAGCGCGGTGGCGATGAACAGGCCCAGGATCAGCACCACCGGCACGTACAGCACGGTGAACAGCACAGTGTGGTTCACCGCGGAACGCAGATCGGGGTCGTGGACCACGGTCCGGTAGTTATCCCAGCCGATGCTGTGGGCCGGGGTGAAGCCGTTCCACCGCTCGCGGGAGATCAGAAAGGCCCAGCCGGCCGGGAAGAGGGTCAGTCCCATGATGATCAGGGTGGCTGGCCCCGCGAACGACCATCCGGTGAGGTTGGCCAGCGTCCGGCGCCGCCGGGAGGTCCATCGCCTGGAGGGCGCCCCGGAGCCGGGCCTGCCGGGGACCTGGCGCGGCGCGGAGCGGGCACGCTCCTGGTCCGAGATCAGG
This sequence comes from Streptomyces sp. NPDC026500, assembly GCF_055567635.1. Classification (NCBI taxonomy): domain Bacteria; kingdom Bacillati; phylum Actinomycetota; class Actinomycetes; order Kitasatosporales; family Streptomycetaceae; genus Streptomyces; species Streptomyces sp. NPDC026500. The sequence goes on from NZ_JBVHQB010000036.1 coordinate 20,539, forward strand.
ATGCCTTTCATCAGTTGCCCAGCGCGAGGGAAGTGTCGGCGGTGGCGGCGGCCTTGCCCAGTGCCTGCTTGGGGTCCGCGCCGCCTTCCAGGACCTGGGCGACGGCCTTGCCGACGGCCTGCGAGAGCCCCTGATAACCGGGGACGGTGGGGCGCTCGGTGGTCGAGTTCTGCAGGTTCTTGACGAATATGTCCACACCCGGGTATTTACGGGCGAACGTAGCGAAGGCCGCACTGGACGTCTCGCTGTTGCGCAGCGGCAGGTTGCCGGTCGCCAGGTTGAACTGCGGGTCGATGCTGCTGGAGGTCAGCCACTGGGTGAACTCGTAGGACCAGTAGGCCCGGTTGGCGTCGTGGTGGTCGAAGAGGGTCCACAGGTCGGGGCCCGAGATCGTCTGGTGGTTACTGCTGCCGCTGAACGACGGCAGGTAGGAGACGCCGTAGTCGAGGCCGGCCGACACGTTGTCGGCGAGCTGCCAGGGGCCGCTCATGATCATGCCGATCAGACCGGACTTGAACAGGTCCGCGTACTTCTGGTCGTCCTGCGAGAGGTACACCGACTTGTCGTTGACGGCCATCTGCTGCAGGAGGGTGAGCGCGGACGCCCCGGCGTCGGAGTTGAAGGCGGCCTTCTTCCCGTCCTTGCTCAGTACGCTGCCGCCCTTCTGCCACAGCAGCGGCCAGAGGTGCCAGGTGGTGTCCTCCGACCCCGACACGGAGTAGGCGGTTCCGTAGACGTTGTGCGCCCGGTCGGTCAGCTTCTTGGCTGCCGCCCGGTAGTCGTCCCAGGTCCAGGTGTTCGTGGGGTAGGGCAGGCCGGCCGCCTTGAACAGCTTCTTGTTGTAGATCAGGCCGATGTCGTCCACGACGGCGGGAAAGCCGATTACCTGGCCTGCGGGCGTCGCCGTCTTGCGGGCGGAGGCGGGGAACTCGTTCCACTTCACCGACGGAGCGGCCACCTTGCTGGTGATGTCGAGAGTCTTGCCGCTCTGCTGAAGGCCGGTCGCCCAGCTGCCGTACGTGTAGGAGATGTCGGGGTAGGTGCCGCCGACGAACGAGGCGGTCAGCTTGGGCAGCAGGTCGTCGGCGGTGGGCGCACCGTTGGACATCTGGATGGTGACGTTCGGGTGCAGCTTGTGGAACTTGGCGGCGAGGCCTTCGAGCAGCTTTTCCGGAGCCAGGTCTTGCCCGGTCCAGATGGTGATGGTCGTCGGCTTGGCGGTGTCAAGGGACTGGTTCGAGCCAGAGCCCAAGCCCGAGCACCCCGAGAGGGTGACGGCCATCGCCAGGAGGGCGGCCGGAAGGGCGGCCGCACGGGTGCGCCGTCCGACGCTTTTCGCCGATCTGGTGTGCATGCGAGAGACCTTCCACATCGTGCAACGAGTGAGGGCGGGAGGGAGGTGGGGCGGTGGCACCGGGCAGCGTGCCGCGGTGACGAAAGGGCTGGTGACGAGTGGTGCGCCACGTGTGTTTGTCCGGCCCGGCGTGGGCCCAGTTGTACCCGCGCCGAACCCAGCCAGACAAGAACGGCTCAATAACGCGCATCTTTGTTGCGCGTTTCAGCGCGAAAGGAAGATGAATTGTCCCTGTTTTTGGGGTTATTGATGCGCGACTGAGTCCACACGATCATCTTCCGCGGGCGGTTGCGCGGTATGTTCCGGCCACCTGAGCATTGGAGGAGAAGTGACCGCTCCTGGACGGCACACCGACGCCGCACGGCAACCCAGCAGAGTCACGGCGATCCTGGACCGCCTGGCATCGGCTGGCTCGGTCAACGTTAACGAGGTGGCCCGCGAACTCGGCGTGTCCAGAGCGACCGTGCGCCGCGACCTCGCATCCCTTGAGGAGCAGAACCTGCTTAAGCGCACCCACGGTGGAGCGATAGTCGGCGAGGTCGCCTGCGAACTGCCCGTGCGCTACCGGCACGTGCACGGCAGGGAGCAGAAGCAGGCGATAGCGCGCGCCGCCGTACGCGGACTGCCCAGCGGCCCGTACGTGGCCGCGGTGACCGGCGGCACGACGACGAGCGAGGTCGCCCGACTGCTGGCGACCCGTGGTGAGCTCACGGTGGTCACCAACGCCCTGAACGTCGCCATGGAACTGGTGATGAGCCCGCGGGTCAAACTGGTCGTGACCGGCGGCGTGGCGCGCTCGAAGTCTTACGAACTTGTCGGTCCCTGGGCCGAGCGCACGCTGAGCAGCATCAACATCGGCACGGCCTTCGTCGGCGTGGACGGCATCAGCGGGCGCGGCGGCCTGACGACGCACGACGAGGTCGAGGCGCACATCAACGCAGTGATGATCGGCCGGGCGGGGCGGGTGGTGGTGGTCGCCGACGGCTCGAAGGTCGGCCGCAACCTCCTCGCGCGGGTCGTCGGAGTGGACGCGGTCGACGAGCTAATCACAGATTCGAGCGCGGACCAGGCCGAACTGGCCGCCATCCGCGCACAGAACGTCAAGGTCACCATCGCCGACGAAAGGGCCTCCTGACTGCTCCCGGGCGGTGGATCTGTACATTTCGCCGGTGAACGGCATGGTCTTCGCTATTGCGTGCCTCATCGGCTAGGTGGTGTTGGCGTCACAGGGCTGCAGATCCCCGGCTTGTGCACCCTCGCAACCGTTCGCAGCCACACGGACATGCCCGCCTACAGGCTTGCTGGAGTCGTCAAGTCTCTGTCTGGCGCATGGCCCGTGCGGGAGCACAGCGCCCTGAAGGACTGCCGCAACACCACTCGCGGTGCCCTCGACGCTGCTGGCCGCCAGTCCGACCCGCCTCACCTGCACACCGACGGCTGGCGCGCGGCCGCTCCCCGCGCTGCCGCCCGCTCAACGGCTGTGGTTGTGTCACTTTCTAGGGATGTCGTTTCGAGGTGCGTTCGGGAGTCACTCGCGCCGTTCTTCCATGATCAATGTCAATGAGAATCGCCGGCGGAACAGGCTGCGTAGCCCGCCGGGTTCAGAGTGAACACGGTTCCGGACCAGCGATCGCCGTCATCGCGGATGACCCACATGTCCACATTGCAGACCTCATCGAGGTCTTCTCCCGCACCGGGCACGAAGCAGATCTCGTATCCGTCACGCCTAATGGGAGCTACGGAGCCGGGGAATGCTCGGTGCCGTAGCCGCCAGCAGGTGAGCACTATCGCCGCCGGAACCAGCCGAGTTCTGGAGTCAGACCGTGCCCCTGCTGGTCGGCCGGGAGGCCAGACCGCTGATGGGGTGGCGTGCCCGCCCCACGGGGGCGTGAGCACTGGATCCATTAGGCCGCGTGCCGCGCCTTCCGCAGGCTGCACCGCTGTGTCAAGTACGAGACGGGGAGGGTCTGTTGCTGCTGATCGGTGATGACTGGGCCGAGGACCACCACGATGTCGAGGTCCAGGACGAGACCGGCCACAAACTGGCCGCCGCGAACCTGCCCGAATGGGTGGCAGGCATCGCGAAGCTGCACGAACTGATCGCCCGCCAAACACCGTGAACGTGCCCGCATCCGAGGCGAGATGGGCATGCGCTGGGGCAAACGCCCCCTCGCGACCGCTGCGTGAGCAGGCACCGGCACCCTGGTGAACCGTCTCGGTCATAGGACGAGGCGGCTCGCTGGTTACTTCGGGCCGGGCATCAGCTTTACCGCCTGCTCATCCGACAGAAAATCGAAGATCAGGCGGCTGACCAACTCGGGCTTCTCCAACGGGAGGCCGTGCGAGGTGCCCGGCACAATCGCGAGCTGCCCGTCGGGCAACGTCGTGCGCATCGCCTCAAGGTGCTCGACCGTCACCAGGTCGTCATCCCCGGCCATGATCAGTGTTGGCGCGCTGATCGTCGCGAGGTCGCTGAGCTTCGCCTCGGTCACGAGCAGCGCGGGAGCGATCTTGTCGAAGACGACCGGGAAGTGGTCCCGGCCGTCCGGCGACAGGGCCGCGTACGCCTCGACGAGCATCGGTGGCAGGTGATCGACCGAGAAGTTGTCCATCATCGCCTGCGCCCAGGGTCGGCCGCCGCTGATGTTCACCGCGGTGCCGATGAGTACCAGTTTCCGGACCAGGTCCGGGCGGCGCATGGCAGTGATCAGGCCGACGTTGGCGCCATCGCTCCAGCCCACCACGTGCGCCGGTCCGATCCCCAGCGCCTCGATGAAGGCGATGGTGTCGTCGGCCATGATCTCGAACGTGATCGGTCCCTCGACGTCCGGCATCCGCCCGTGTCCACGCCGCTCCGGACTGTAGACGCGGTACCGCTCGGCGATCAGCGGAGTGAACCCACCGCCGAAGACGTCGACGGTCGCGAACCCGCCGTGCAGCATGACCAGCGGATCACCGGTGCCCTGGGCCTCGTAGTAGGTGCGCAGGCCGCCGGCGACGACGTGATCCTTCACGATCTCGGTCTCGGTCCGGTCAGTCACGATGGCCCTACCTTCTTGTTGCGGGTCGGAACTGATCATTCGTAAGACCGGCGGTGGTCCCAGGGGTTCCGGGGCATTGGTGTCATGGCCCCGTCGTCCAATGACACCGGCTCGTGCTTGAGCGCCCCGAACGGGACACCCGAAGACATACCCGCGCCGAAGCCGACCGACCAGGAGTTCCCCCGAACGATGGAATGCCGCGCGGATGCCGGCCCTCTCGCGTCGGCACGACCCGCAACTCGGTAACGTTCCCGGTCAGAGCAGGTCCAGTGTCGAACCCGCCCACCCGGGACGGACGCAGCACCCACTAGTGAGGACGGTTTCGGCGAGGCATCCGTCGACGAGGTTGCTGCGGTACTGGCTCTGGAGGAGGCCCTGCTGAAGGGCGCGCATCAGGTGGTCAGGGTCGGTGCAGACGGTGTTGGCCTGGCTGCTGCGTCGCCGACTCGACGAACACCTACTCGAGGCCGGCCTCACCACCGTCTCGCCCGGCACGCCCCTGCCCCGCTTCGGCATTCAGCCCGGCCCTGAAGGACCGGGCACCCTGCCCGAAAGCAAGGGTGGTGCATGGAAAGCTGTGTGAAGCCGTAACCGGCAGGGGAAGCATGGCGGGGCGGACTGCACCCGGCGTGCACCGTGACTCAATTCCCTGGTCCGCTGCGCGCGAAACCCGAGCTCACAGGCGGTGAAAGCCATTCTGAATCGCTACGGGGCGCCCCGGGGTAGCGGCCCCCGGGGCGCGGTCCGAATTCGTCTGCCGCCGGTCGGTTCAGTCGTTGTCGTTGTAGAAGGCGATGCCGCGCCAGTCGGTGACGCACGAGCGGCTGAGGAAGATCCAGCCGATCGCGCCGTCGCGCACGACGATCGCCGGGTTCGAGCCGTTGGTGGTGAAGCGGTACATGACCGTCGAGCCCGGGTTGCCGGCGACATCGCGCAGCGAGCCGTCGCTGTAGGTGCTGGTCGTGTAGTAGTTGTAGTACGCCGTGCAGGCCGGGTTGACCGTGATCGCTGTACCGTCCGTGGCCGCGTGCGCGGCCGCGTTGAAGTTGTAGCCGACCGTCCGGCGGTGCGCGATGTCGTCCTTGGTCGCCTCGCTGCACGACTCCGCGACGGATGCGGTCGGGCTGGAGCCGAGGGCGCCGGGCGGAATCCAGGCGCAGATGTTGTTGCCGCCCCAGCTGCGCCCGTAGTGGTAGTTACTGGCGGCGGTCTCGTGGACGTCGAAGGACGAGCCGGCCATGGCGGTGCCGACCCAGTAGCCGCAGACCTTGTTCTGCATCCAGGTGCCGGCCGGGACGGTGCCGGAGTTGTTGCACGCTGCCGGCTTGGGGGAGTTCGGCTGGACGGTGTACCTGTTGACGTTCGCCTGGGAGGTGATGGGGAGCAGGCCGACGAGCGCGGTCGCCGCAGCGAGAACGGTGGCTGCGCGGGTGCGGCGCCGGCGGGTTGTACCGGTCCTGGTCATCACTGCATCTCCTTCGTGGCGGGATGGTGCGGTGGGGTGGAGCGGTCAGCGGTACACCAGGAGCCGAGGGCGGAGCGTCGGATCCGCGGCGGCGCGGCCGGCGAGCACCGTTCGGCGCCCGTTGTCCGCGGTGCCCTCGGCCCCGCGCGGGCTTCCGGATCAGCAGGAAGCCCAGCGCGCCTTGGTGCAGATGACGGAGTGAGTCGGTGACGTCGAGTCGGCCGGGGCCGGCTGCGGGGAGCACGGACAGCCGGCCGACCGGGAAGAGCGCAGCGGTTTCCCAAGAATCGGGTGACAAAGTCCCACAGCGTTCCCGAGGGTCTACCGCCGAGGAACTGCACGAGTTCGGGGGGAGGCACCGCCAAGGCCACGGCCTGTCCTGCCGTGCTCGACAGGACAGGCCCTACGCCGTTCCCGGTCAGCAGAACCAACCGTCCTGGACCCAGCCGTGGCGGTTGATGTAGCCGTAGGCAAAGCCGTACACCCAGCCGGACTGCTTGCTCTCCACCAGGAAGGTCTGGCCCTGGTAGAGGGTGCCCATCCAAGCACCTCCCGGGTCGGTGCGGACGAAGAGGTCCTGGGCGCAGACGGTCTCACGTTCGCCGATGGTGCCGTTGGCGGCCTGGGCGGGGCCGGAGCCGAGCAGCAGGGCCGCGCCGACGGCGGCTGCCACCGCCCCGGTGCGGACGGTGCGGGGTGCGGACATAACGTTTCCTCCCGAATCCCGGCTCACCAGGAGCCGTAGCCGCCGATGCATTCGTTTGGGATGCAGGTACTGGATCCCGATCTGCGCGTCCTGCGGGTGAACACAGCGGCAGCCGGGATGAGTGCCTTCGAGCCCGCAGACGTGCGCGGCCGCCACCTCACCGACGTGGTCCATCTGTCCGACCCTGAAGAGACCGTGGCGATGCTGCACGAGGTCCTCGCCACCGGCGAACCTGCGCTGGACAGGCTCGTACGCGGCCGCCCGCCCAACGACCCCGCTCACGAGCACGTGTACTCCGTCTCCGTGTTCCGGCTCCAGGACGCAGACGGCCGGGTGCTGGGCGTATCCACGGCGGTGGTGGACGTCACCGTCCGCGAGCGGGCCCTCGCCCACGCTCGAGTCCTCAACGACGTGCGAGAACGTCTGGGGCACACGCTCGAGCTGGACACCACATGCCGCGAACTCGTCGACGTCCTCGTGCCCGCCTTCGCCGACGCCGCAGAAGTCGACCTGCTGGACCCCGTCGTGCGGGGCGATGACCCCCCGCCCGGGCCCGTGGGACCCGCCATTCCCCTGCGGCGGATGTCCTTCGCCTCGGCGGACCCTCAACGGGACTCACTGGGCACCGGTACCGGTCCGTTCAGATTTCCTGGGGCGTGGCTTCAGTCCCTGACGGACCTACGCCCCCAGCTGATCACGTACCAGCCGGACGAAACCCCCACAGGCGGCCCGCGCGCAGGGCTCGCCGGGCCCACACTCTGCCATCGTCACCCCGATGACGCTGAGGAACGGCGTCCTGGGAATACTGAGTCTCTACCGTTCTCCCGACCGCGACCCGTTCGTGGACCAGGACCTCGACCTCGCGCTGGAAGTCGCTGCACGGACCTCGCTGCACGTCGACAACGCGCGCCGCTACGCCCGAGAACACACCATCGCCCTGACGCTGCAGCGCCGCCTCCTGGCCCAGCGCCCAGCGCCGCAGGCAGCCGTGGAGAGCGCCCACTTCCATCACTTGGCCGATGCCGGCGGCGGCTGGTTCGACGTCTTTCCGCTGTCCGGTGCGCGCATCGCCCTCACCGTCGGCCGCGTCTCGGGTACAGGCATCCACGCCGCCATGGCGATGGGCCAGCTGCGCACCGCCATCCACACCCTGGCATCGCTGGACCTGGAACCTGACGAACTGCTCGCCCGCCTCAACGAGACCGTGGCCCGACTTGCCGCCGAACGCGCCGACCTGCCGACCTGCGACCCTCTGCAAGGCCAGAAACTGACCGCCGACTGCCTCTACGGGATCTACGATCCCCTGGCCCTGAGCTGCACCCTCGCCCTCGCCGGTGGCCCGCAACCGGTACTCGCCCACCCCCACGGGGCCACCGAGACAATCGATGTTCCCGTCGCTCCCCCGCTGGGCGGCGGCAAAGACACCTTCGCCGGCACCCGTCTGGACCTCCCCGAGGGAAGCATCATCGCTCTCTACACGGACGCGTTCCTTCCCACGGGCGAGGCAGAAAGGAAGATCGGCCAGGACCGTCTGCGGCAGATCCTCGCCCAAAGCACACACCCCCTGGGCGACCTGCGCGACGAGGCCGTGCGCACCGTCCCCGCCCCCGACACCGACGCGGTGCTGCTCCTCGTGCAGACCCATGCACTCGAACCCAGCCTCGTCGCCACCTGGGACCTACCCGCCGAACCCGCGGCCATCGCCGCTGCCCGCGCCCGCACGCGGCGTCAGCTGACCCAATGGAACCTCGACGAGCTCTCCCTCACTACGGAGCTCATCGTCAGCGAACTGGCCACCAACGCCGTCCGCTACGGAACCCCTCCCATCACCCTCCGCCTGATCAACAGCGACCGTACGCTCACCTTCGAGGTCAGCGACTCCAGCCCCGTCTCACCACACCTTCGCCATGCCCAGACCACCGACGAGGGCGGACGCGGCCTTTTCATCTGCGCCGAACTCGCACAGAACTGGGGCGTCCGCTTCAGTGACAACAGCAAGACCATCTGGACGGAACAGGAAACCCCCCACCTGACATAGATCCCCCTATCGGTTGACCAGGAACCGATCCAGCCCAGCCCCTGCGGCTCCAACACCATGTCCGGGGCCAGCACTGGCACGGTGGGCTATGACGTCACCGGCGCCCCGGGGGCTGCCGGCGGTGCACCGGCCGGTACCGGGAAAGGCGCTCCGCAGCGCCCTGGGGCGTGGAGGCTGAAAGGAAGGCCAGTGCTGATTCAGGCAATTGGAGCCGTGCTGCCAGCGGCACTCACGCTCGCACTGAGCCCTTCCCACTCACCGGGATCATCCTGATCCTGGCTGGCCAGCAGGACCGACGCAAAGGGCTGCTGTTCACAGCTGGATGGATCGAGGAGCGAAGCGACCGCCCGGTCCTGCCGTACTGACCACAGCGGCAGGGGTCGCCTCCCGCAGAGGTCTAATGGGCGGGAGGCGACACCTCATGATGTTCTCTTGCCGGATATAGGGCGGTCGACTCGCCAGCACGGAGTAGCTACGGGCACAGCCTCACCCAAGTGACCGTGTCGGCATGGTGGTGACCGGCGGAGACGGGCAGGATCACTGCCAAGCGGGGATGAGGACCAGGTCGGGGACGGTCAAGCTCGCCCCTAACGGCTGGCTTTCAGTCTCACCGTCGCGAAGGCGCCCACGGCATCGCACCCTCCCAGCTGACGAGGTGTCTGGAGCCGTCCCAGCGGCGCCCCCGGCCCCCAAATCAAGGAGCCCGGCAGCCGCGAGGAACGCAGAAATCTGCGCCCGCGCCTGCCCAGAGGCAGCCAAGTACTCGCTGCCTGCATCCGCCGGATCGACTTCCGGAACAGGGCCCCGCAGCAGCCGAACAACATCCAGGTCAATCATCCGAATGCATCTCCCAAGCACGGAAAGCATCAGCTTGCCGCGCTACTCAGGAACTCAGACTCACCAAGAGCAGCGTGTCGGACCGCCGCAGTCAGCCTGCGCGTCTCCCCAACGCACGACGGTAGCTTTGCGGTCACAGCTATAACTGCGCAGGCCCCGGGGAGCATTGGCCAATGCCCGCACCGCCAGGGATCCCTACACACGGGAGAGGGGCCCGACAGCAGTCGGTCAGTCAAGGAACGCTCGCAGGTTCACGAACCCTGCCCCCTACTCCGTGACGAAGGGGGCGAAGCCGACGGGGACCTCGCTGACCTGAAGGTCGGAGAAGAGCAGGATCAGGTTGTGCGCGTGCGTTTCCATGCGTACCTCGTGAAAGTCGATCCCCAGGGCGTTCGACCAGCTTCGGGTCACCTCCGAGTCGGGTAGGAGTCTGGCTCCCGGGTACAGGCAGTGCCACTTGACGCCCCAGACATATCCGTCGAATTCGGTACCGGTTTCCTGCTCGATGAGCCGATCGTCCAAGGAGACCCGCCAGGTCTCCGCCGGCACCGACGTCTCACACCGGGCCTCGACGCAGTGCCGGAAGAGATACCGCTACGTTCCCGAGGGGTTGTCCAGTTCGGCGGGTATGAAGAAGGCCGGCCGCACCAAGGGGTACGTCTTAGGTGTCTGGGCGGCGATCGCCGCAGCCAACACGGTGTCGGCCGTCCTCGGCTACACGGTGGTCGGGTCCTTCTCCCCCGCCGTGATCGCCGCGGTGACCGCAGTGGCAGCCGGGGGCGATCCTCGCCATGATCGCCGACACGATGATCCCTGAAGCATTCGACGACGCCCACCTGGCCATCGGACTGATCACCGTCAGCGGCTTCCTCGTCTCCTTCGCCCTCTCCCACACCTGAGCCCTGGAGTGTGAAGCAGGGGGACACCACCGTGGCGCTGTACTGCCGCCTGATATTGATCCGGCAGGCGGAGGACGCTCGAGGGAGCGAGCGTGTCGAGCAGCTGGGCGTGCCATGACAAGTCGGTTCAGGACGGTGCGTCAGTAGACGGTGCCGGGGCCGACCCAGTACAGCTCGAAGATGTTGGTCCCGGGGGCCGCGAGGAGCACCTTCACGTCGCAGAATGCGAGCTGCGCCATGCGCGCAAGGCCCGCGAGGTCGCCAACGACGACTGGCGTTGTTCCGCCCAGGCGCCCAGCCGCGCCGGGAGCGCCACCGCCACGACCTGGGCCGTGCCACCCCTCTTCCTCTCGTACAGGGGCCGGCCGTCTCCGTACTTTGGCGAGGGCGCCCCGAAGAACGTGTCGAAGCCCATCGCGCCGCGCACGATCATCTCGAAGGACCACCACCATCCGGGGCCGATCCCGGTCCGCGCCCAGAACCGCTCGTAGACCGCGGCCTTCGCTTGCTTCGCCGCTTCCTGCCTTTCCCAGAGGGCGATCGCTGCCTGCCGCTCTTCCTCCCAACGGGCCTGCTCCGCTTGCTCCTGCGCGCGCCTGCGCCGCTGCTCCTCGAGCGCCGCAGCCGCATAGGACGCCGCGGTCCAGAACACACCGCTGTAGCCCCCCGGGTGGTCTTCGTCCCAACCGTGGACATGGCCGTCCACGCACTGGATCAAGCGGCGATCGAGGATCCACTGGACTGCGTCGCTGAGGCTGACACTGTGCCAGCCGCTTTCCGCCTTGTAGCGGGCGATGACGCCGCGCACCGTGCGTGGGGCCTCCGAAGGACCGGTCAGATGCAGGGACGGCACCGCAGTCATCCACTGCCGCTGCTGGTCTCGGTCGTCAAACCAGCAGACCTCCACACACCGTCCGCGGCGTACCGGTTGGTGCGCTCACGCACCTCGCGTTCGGTGATCGGCGAGAGCTGTGCCTCCAGCGCGCAACGGCGACCGTCCGCACAGACCGCCAGCACATCCGCCCGCCACCCGCCGTGCGGAGCAGCAACCTCCAAAGTGGAGTGCCAGCCGGCAGGGGGTGCGCCCTCCAGTCGGTCCGCCCTCCGCTGTCGCTGCGCTGGTGCGGTGTTCCATGCCGGGGGTCGTCACTTCCAGCATGGATCGAACCGCCCAGGAGTCCGGTACATACAGCAGCGGGTACCGGCTGGTGGACATCTCGTCGCCGCCACCGTCTGTCGTTGCCGTGGCGGGTGCTCATGAAAGAGGCCGTCATAAGCGATGTGCCCGCGGGCGTCGCCGTGTGTTGTCGGCGATGAGGATCAGCCCGGTGATGGTGGTGACCAGCAGGTCGCCGGGCGTAGCGCTTGGAGCAGGTAGGGGGGACGGGGCGTACCGACACGGTGGAGACGATGCGGTTGAACTCTCGGGGAAGGGGCTGGCGGGTGAGATCGCAGACCGCGGTGTTCGGGTGCAGTCCAGTGGCGGCCAGCCGTCGGATGCCACCTGCACGAGGCAGGGGTCGACGGAGGCTCACACGGTGCTGTGCCAGGAGCGCAGCCGGTCGGCGATGTCGTAGACGGTGAGTCGTAGCGCGCGAATGTCGGTGATCAGGTCTCGCCACGGCTCGAAGGAGTCGTCGACTTCCTGCCCGGAGGCTCTGATGTAGGCCACCGCCACGCCGTACGCGAAATAGGCGTTGCGGGCCGGCAGCGGACGCAGCAGGACCAGTTGCTCCAGCAGGGCGGCGGCCCTCCAGTAGGCGTCGGGTTCGCCCGCGTCCAGCTGGGGTGTGTTCACCCGGTGCCGGGCGACGGCTGCCACCAGGCCGGAGTAGTCCCGGACGCCGAGCTCCTTGCCGAGCAGTTCCTCTTGCCGGTCGAGGAGCCATCGGATGTCGATGTGTAGGTCCAAGGGTCAGGCCGCCTGCCCCGCGGCGTGTCGTTGGGCTGGGGCGTCGTCGGGGAAGGCGTCGTCGAATGCCTCGGCCAGGCCGGGTCGGGCGATGATGCCGCGGAACTCGGCCGTCGCCCTGCTCAGCGCGATCTGGTTCTCTTCGTCTATGGCCAGCTCGGCCAGGTAGGCGCGCACGCTCTGTCCGCGGGCTGCGGCGACCGCAGCGAAGCGGTCCCTGGTCTCGGAGTCGACCTTCACGGTGGTGTCAGCCATATACCGAGTATGCACCCACGGGTACCTTTGCGAATACCCGTTTCGCAACTCCGGCCTTCTGGCTACTTTCCGTCGTCGATTTAGCTCCGGCGACAGGTCGCCACGTACCCGCCGCACCCGCGGCCTGTGCCGATAGCGGCCGAACTCCAGCCGGTCCTGGTCGACCTCGATCTCGACCACCACCTCAGGTTCCACCGGCAGGAAGCGCACCGGGTCGGCGCCGGGCAGTCCGCCCACCGTGCCCGGCAGCTCACGCATCTCCCCGCCCGCAGCGTGCAGGAGCGGCGCCACGGCGGCACGGACGTGCTGAGGGAGCGGAAGGCTCACAGCCACTGCGCGCATCCTCCCGCTATGCGGCCGACCCAGCACGAGGGCCTGGGCCGCCGGAGTCCGGCCGGTCACCCCGATGACAACCGCCTCGGTGGTGTGGCGCAGGCGCCACTTCACCCAACCCGAAGCGAGGCCTGCCGCGTACCGCCCGTCAGCCCGCTTGCACACCAGGCCTTCCACCCCACCCAGCGCACCGACCCACTCCAGAGCCTGCTCGTGGTTCTCGGTGGCCGGTACCGCGCGCAGCGCGGGCGGTCCTTGCTCGAGGAGGTGCAGCAGTCCGGCACGACGTTCGGCGTACGGCCGCTGCCGCCAGTCCCGCTCGCCGACCGCGAGGACGTCGAAGAGCGCGACGTGGACAGTGAAGTCGGCACCACTACGAGGGCCGCGGCTGCCGGTCCGGCTCTGCAGACGGTCGAAAGCCACCCCCGATCCGTCCTTGAGGACCGCGACCAGCTCGCCGTCCAGGACCGCGTCCGGCAGGCTCGACGCAGTGCGCGCGATGTCGCCGAACTGGCGGGACAGGTCAGTGCCGTGGCGGCTCCACACCCGCCGGGTCGCGGTGTGAATCTGGGAGCCTCCGCCAACTTGAAGTCGCAGGTCAAAGGGCTGGTGTGACCGGTCCTCCGGGTACTCGTGCTGGTCGTGGGCGGGAGTCCACGGAGAAGATCATCCGTCAGCGGTTGACTTCGAGGTTCGTCAGGACGAGCAGAGCGCGCAGGAGTTGGGTGGCGTGTGCGGGATCGGCACGGAGTTTGGCGAGGACCCGCCAGTTCTTCAGGTGGGCGAAGCCGTGCTCGACCGGTGCACGTCCGACGGCGAGGACTCGGTTGGCTTCCTTCTGGCCTGGGGTGAGCTTGTGGGTGCGGGTGGCGGCGTAGCCGGTGACGATCACTGGGTCGTGGATGTTGTTGTCCAGGCCGCGGAAGCCGAGGTCGGCCAGTGCCCCGAGGCCGGCGGCGCGCAGGTGGGCCAGGATGTGGTCGTGGCGGGCGGCGGTGTTGTCGTGGGTGCGGCCGGGCCGGGCGGCGGATATCCAGATCAGGCGCCCGTTCTCATCGGTCAGGGCGAGGAAGTGCAGGCCATGGCTGCGGTGCTTGCCGGAGTAGTTCCGTCGGTCGGCCTTGCCGGTGCGGCGCGTGGTGCGGATGAGGGTGCCGTCGATCAGGACCACCTCGCCGCCCTGCTTGGCGACCTTCTTCAGGGCGCGGTCCAGGCGCGGGGCCTGGGCGGCGAGCAGTCCGATCAGCTCGTCCCGCCAGCGGCGGACGGTGGGCTCCGACACGTCGTTGCCGCCGGCCATGTCGGCCAGGCGCTGGTCGTGGCGCAGTACGGCCAGGACGATCACCGCGATCTTCCCCGCTGGCAGGATCCGCCACCTGGACCGGATCGCCTTCAGGTGGCGCCGCAGCAGATCGGCGAGGTGGTTGACGGTGCGCGTGGACAGCGGCAGACGACACTGGTAGACAAGCGGGCAGGTGTCCTCGGCAAGCTCTTTGGTATTCGTCACACAATTCCAACGGCCGCCGGGGGCACCCCGGTTACGCCCGTCCCGAGCCGTTCCGAGCGGCGGTGCTCCCGGTCACAGGCGGGTGGTGAACCGGCCGTCAGGTAGTTTGCGGAGCCAGCCGCGATCGACGAGTCTGACCAGCTTGCTGCGTAGCGGTTCCAGCTTGGCCTTCACGCTGACGTCCACCCCCACCACCTCGCCGACCTCGCGGGCCATGACCGGTCCGGCAGCCTGCCGCACGGCGGTGATGATGCGCTGGTAGTCCCAGGGAAGTGAGCCCTCCTCCACACCCGGTTCGCGGTGCGGGATCAGCATCACTGCTCGTCCGGCCACCTGCCCGGGCATCGGCCCGGCCGAGGCGCGTTCCTCGGCGAGCTGCCCAGTCATCCGTTCAAGGACACGTTCGGCGACGGCGAGTTCGTCCCTCTCGGCCCGCACCTCCGCCAGCTGTTTCGCCAACTGTTCTTCGAGTTCGTCCAGTTCCGCGCGCCGCGCGGTGATCCGTTCCAGCAGCTCGGGATCCAGCATCCAACAGATCGTAGAAGGCCGCCCGGTCACGGTGAGCGGGAACCGACAAGTCGGCCCCTGAAGATGGAGATGGGGGACCTCGAACTGACAAGGATGTGCCCAGCGTCGCTCGACTCAGAGCACGCGCTGGTACCGGAGCTCAGCGAGTGTGATCCCGTCGTAGACGTCGTCCTGAGCCGCACCGTCAGCCTGGTAGCCGGCCCGCTCGTAGAAGCGCTGGGCCCCCTGGTTGTCACAGAGAACCCACAAAACTGACGCCTTGAAGCCCTGGCCCTTCATTTGAGCATGTGCCTCACCCAGGAGGATCCGGCCGATGCCCTGGCCGATCAGGTCCGGTGAGATGTACAGGGCGTAGACCTCACTGACCCGTTCCACACCGGGCAACTCACTTCGACACGGCCCGAAGCAGATCCACCCCACCGGGCCTCGGTCACCGAGCGCCACAAGGTCTCGTGACGTTCGTCCGGGTTGAGAAAACCGCTGCCGCCGTTGACCAGCATCATCTTCCACCGTCATGGCATCCAAATACGTCTGGGGAACGATGCCGGCGTACGCCGCCTGCCATCCTCGGACTCGGATCGTCGAAACGGCCTCGATGTCGGCCGCATTCATCTCCCGCACGTGCACCATCGCGCCACCGTAATGGCACAGGTACCTCAGAACGAACTGCTTTACCCCGCTGGCTGTGCCTCCCCCAACGAGAGCGGCTCCTGACGCACGATCTTCTCCGCGGACTGCCGCCCACCACCAGGGTGAGTCCCCCGAGCGCGGGTCACACCAGCCCTTTGACCTGCGACTTCAAGTTGGCGGAGGCTCTGGCATCGCCATCCATCCCACTTCGGTTATGCGCTGTTGGACAGTTCGCGTCTGCGGCCCTCGCGGCTACGCGCCCGTGGCGCGCCGTGCCGCCGCAGGATCGAGGGAGTCGATGTCCTCCATGAAGCTCAGCATCCGGGGGTTGACCAGGTCGGGGTGGTCGATCTGTGGGCCGTGGCCGGTCGCGGCGACGATCTCGGCGCGGGCGCCGGGGATCAGGCGCGGTACGCGTTCCGCCTGCCGCTTGGGGTGTACGAGCAGGCTGCGCTTGCCCATGATCAGGTAGCACGGCGTCCGGATGGAGCCCAGTTCCGCGTCCGACAGCGGCAGCGGCGCGGGGCGGCGGATCCGGAAGGCCTTCACGCTGGCCTGAATCATCGCGCGGAGCTCGGGGACGACGATTACCGGCTGCTCCAGCCACTTGGCGAGGCGAGGGCGCCACGCCTTCGGGGCGTACGTGGCGAAGAGGCTGGCGAAGATCCAGACGAAGAAGCGCAGGCCGACCTTCTCCAGGCCGCCCGGGTCGAGGGCTGTGACCGAGGCGAGCCGCCCGGGCCGAAGGTGGGCCTGGTTGATGACCAGCCAGCCACCGTACGAAGAGCCGACCAGGTGGACCTTGTCGAGGCCCAGCGCATCGAGGGCCTCGTCCATCCACTGCGCCGCGCGCTCGGGCTGCCACATCGGTTCGCGCTGGACGCTGCGGCCGGGGTCGCCGGGAGTGTCGAGAGCGTAGACGGGGCGCTCGGCGCTGAGGGCAAGGGTGTTGGGATACCACTGGGCGGAGCAGCCTCCCGAACCGTGTATCAGGACCACGGGTGTGCGTGACTCGGCTGCCGGGTCGGCTGGGCCGTACCGGTAGACGTGGGTGGTACCGAAGGTGGTCTCGACGTCCGTCTCGGAGCGGATGGGCGCTCCCTTCGCGTAGAGGACGTCGCAGGTGGCGAAGTACCGGTCGCGCAGTTCGTCGCTCACGTAGTGGCCGATGTCGCGGCGTACTCGGGTCGTGTTCTCGGGCACGGGGCACCTCCAGGAAGATCCGCTCTTCGTGATACGAACGTACCATATTGTTGATACGACGGTACCATGAAGACGTTCGGACCAAGCCGGACGAGCCCCTGAACCACCCACCCCACGGCCGGAGACAGCACTGATGCCAAAGCGCGTGGACCACGAGGAACGGCGCACACAGATCGCCGAAGCGCTCATCCAAGTCGCCGGGCGGCGAGGGCTGCACGCCGTCGGAATGCGCGACGTGGCCGCCGAGGCCGGCGTATCCCTCCGGCTCGTGCAGTACTACTTCGAGACCAAGGAGAAGCTGCTCTTCTACGGCCTCCAGCACCTGACCGACCGCTTCACCGAGCGGGTGGGCGCCCGCCTGGCCGCCGCCGGCCCGAACCCGGGCCCGCGCGCGACGATCGAGGCGCTGCTGCTCGCCTCCCTGCCGACCGACCAGGAGGGCCGCACCTTCCACCTCCTGTACAGCTCCTACTCGATCCTGTCCGTCACCGACGGAGCACTCGCCGCCCAGCCCTTCATCGACAAACCCGACGCGGCCGAGAACGCCCTCACCGGCTTGCTTGAAGGAGCCCAGGCGGCAGGCATGGCCGATCCCGGCGTCGACGCACGCACCGAGGCCATCAGCCTGCTCGCCATGACCGCGACCATGGGCACCAGCATCCTCGTCGCCCAACGGACACCAGAGTCAGCCATCGCCGTACTCCGCCACCACCTCGACCGCATCTTCACCGCCAGCGGCCGCACCACCCCGGGCGCCGGACAACAGACAGACACCAACACCTGTCCATAACTTCGGCTCCAACATCCAGCCCGACGACTCGGGAACGGCCTCGACCGCGCGCGCCAGGGCAAGCAAAGCAGGCAGAGCAAACGGGGGCACCGCGACCTCCAGCAGGGACCGGTTCTCGTGCACAGAGCTGGCTGCCGACGGTGTCCTCCAGTGCCCTTCGGGAGGCATCAGGAGCGAGCGAGCCCGACCCCGCCAGAGCGTTACGGGGGCCGGGCTGGCCGTCAGACCCTAGACCGTCACGGGGAAGTCGGATGCCCACTGCGGCTGCGGCTGGACCGGTCGCGCCAGCGGCGCCGCCGCCATCGAGGCGGTCCGCATCAGGAGACCCCGAGCGGCAGAGGCTCGGGTCGCTCGTCGGCGGCCGGGCCTCACGCACGTTTCACGCAGGTCGCCGGGATCTGCCCGCCGTGCACCACGCGCCAGACCGAGCCGTTGCGGCCGCACTTGCGGTACGCCGGGCCGCTCTGGGTCCGTGCGATCGCCTCGACGCACGACAGGACGACGTCGCCGCGGTGGACGTAGTGGTCAACTGGGCTGTTCGGCTTGGCCACCCCCGTCGTTCCATGCCGGCCGCCGCACCGCGACCACCCGTCCCGTCACCCGGCACTTCGTCGCACACACTGCCCGGGCCGACGCGTGCTGAGACGAAGCCGCTTCGGCTGGCGGGGCCGCCAACACGCCCGCAGCCGCGGCCCAGGAGGACATGAGTCGTTGTCGGATCATGCCCGGACAACCGCTGCTGCCACCAACTGTTACGGCTTCTGTGAGGCGATCACCCGACAGGGAAGGACCGCCCGGGTGACAGGTGTTGGAGTGTCAGGCGCCGAGATGTTCGCTGAGGCAGACGTACGTAGGGGCTTGCTGGTCGTCGAGGCTGCTGTAGTCCAGGACGGCTGGGTAGGTCTGGCGCGTTCCTGGGTACAGGGGTGTGCAGGCCTGCTCGGTGTCCTAGAAGACGGCGTAGTCCCCCGGTGCATCCCCGGTGCCGGCGGGGTTCACCAGGTCGGCGCCGCACTGGGCGCCAGGGGCGTTCATCAGGAGGACGCCGTCGCGGGTGGTGTCGCTGGCGCTGCCGGTCCAGGCCACGCAGTAGAAGACGCTTGGGTCTCCGCCGGTGGACGGCTCGGAGATGATGTCGACCCGCTGCAGGGTGGGTGGGCCGCCGCACAGACGGTTGATGTCCTTGATGTAGTACGGGGCGCCGATGGCGCAGATGTCCTTCTTGGACTCGCAGGTCGCCGGGCCCGTGGGCAGCTTGTAGGTGACCGGCAGGCATGTAGCGGACTCGGTTGCCGGGGTGTTCTTAGCTTGGCATTTACTGACTTCGGCTCGTTAGGGTGCCGTTGAGACGTCGAGGGTCAGGCCGGTGCCGGCTATGAAGCCGTCGAGGGTGTCGGGCCGGTATTGCAGGCGCTTGAGCCGGTTGCGGACGAGGGCCTCGAGTCGGTCGAGGGCGACGACGGCGAGGTTGGCCAGGCTGCGTTTGACGTGGGCCCAGACCCACTCGACGGGGTTGAGGTCGGGCGAGTAGGCGGGCAGCAGGAACACAGTCAGCCATGCACGCTCGGCGGTCAACTCACGCATGGCATGGGAGACGTGGGTGTTCAGGCGGTCCCAGACCAGCACGATCGGCGCCTTGACGAGCTGATGGACGCCGTCGATCAGTGCGATGAAGTCGCGCTCGCCCATGCTGCGGCGTTCGCCCTTGCCCGCGGGGTGGGTACGCAGACGGTGGCACAGGCGGGTGCGGGAGCCGGGCCTCATGGCGATCAGTCCGGCCACCGACAGGCGTCCCGAGCGTCGGCCGCTGACCGTCACGACCGGGGTGCGGCCGCGTCGGCCCCACGTGCGCCCCTTGGGCGGCCGGCGGGTGAAGCCTGCCTCGTCCTCGAAGCAGAGGTAGCCCCCGCAGGCCGCCCGGGCTCTTTTACCTCCGCCCAGGTCGCCTCCTTCCACGCGGTCACGGCCTGCTCGTCGCGTTCGGCGACCCGCCGTGCGGGAATCTGCGGGCTGAAGCCGAGCCGGTGCATCAGCCTCGTCGCCCCGGAGACGCTGTAGGAGACGTGGAACTTCCTGCCGATCAGCGTGGCCACCCTCGCGGCGGTCCACACCTGGTCCTCCACCCAGCCGTGCGCGGCCGGACCCTGCTCCAGATACGCGGCCAGTTTCTCAGACAGTGCGGGGACAGACGGCACCGCGAGCCGCTCGGACCACGCGAATTCAGAGCTCCCACACCACCGGCCCGCCACAACTCGTGCCACTGGTAAGCCGACTTCCCACTCACCCGCAGGCGCCGTGCCACCTCCAACGGCTTGATGCCCTGCTCGAACAGCTCAGCCGCCTGCATCCGCACCGACTCACGTCGCTGCCGACCCGCAGCGGTCAGCCCGCCCCCATCCGCGTATCTCACACACAACGAGATACCGCCACCACACCAGGGCTATCAGGCATTCCGGGACACTTCACCCTGACGAGCCGAAGTCAGTAAATGCCTCGGCCGGGGTCCTCCAACCAAGTGTCTTGCGGGGTCTGGTGTTCAGCGCGTGAGCAACGGCTTCGATTTCTTCGGCGGACCAGCGCGAGAGGTCGGTGCCCTTCGGGAAGTACTGGCGCAGGAGTCCGTTGGTGTTCTCGTTCGTGCCTCGCTGCCATGGGCTGTGCGGATCGGCGAAGAACACGGGGATACCGGTCTCGACCCTGAACTGCGTGTGCGCCGACATTTCCTTGCCGCGGTCCCATGTCAGCGACCGCGTCAGCTGCTCGGGGAGCATCGACATCGTGTTGGCGAGTGCCTTCTTCATGGAGATCGCTCCGTAACCTGCCAGTGCTGGGCCGTTCTTCGTTCGAGGGATCGTGCCGTATCCCTCTTCGCGGGGCAGATGAACCAGCATTGTGAACCGGGTCGACCGCTCGACAACGGTGCCGATCGCGGAACGCTCCAGCCCGATGATCAAATCCCCTTCCCAGTGGCCGGGGACAGCGCGGTCATCGGCCTCGGCGGGCCTCTCGCTGATCAACGCTTCTGGCGTGACGTGCGCCCAGGTCTTCCGCCGTGAACACGCCCGCGGCGCACGCAGAGCGCGACCGGTCCGAAGACATAGGATGAGCTCGCGTTTCAGCGCCCCGCGACCCTGAATGTAGAGAATGTAGAGGGCTTGGTAGATCGCCTCGTGACTGATGCGCATGGATTCATCATCCGGGAAATCAAGCTTGATCCGGTTCGCGATCTGCTCCGGACTCCATGCCTGAACCCACGCACGATCCTTGCGATGCGGCTTGTTCCGCCCCGACCACGAGCCCGTCACCGGCCCCGCGATCGGCATGCCGCCAGATGCGGTGATCTGGCCGGACAGCCTCTCCTGGACGTAGGCGTGCAACCTCGGGTTGGTGACCAACTTCGCTGTCTTCGGACGCCGAGCCGCCCTATCTGCTTTCCACTGCGCCACCGACGCCCGGTAGCCGAGCTTCCCACTTCTTGTGGCGGCGTTGCGTCGCAGCTCTCGGGAGATCGTGCCTGGATTACGACCGACGTCTCGAGCGATCTCGCGTACTCCCTTGCCCTGGGCCCTGAGCAACGCGATCTCCTCTCGCTCGGAAAACGACAGGAACCTGCCCGAGAGCGGCTTCGAATCGAACGGTCGCATGCCGCCACACTGGCGGTACCAGCGCGTCGCGACCGCCGGCGCCACGCCGATGACGGCGGCGGCCTCCTCAGCGAGAAGGCCCTTGGCGATCTCCGTCCAGAACGCCGCTTCGACATGACGCTGATACCTCGGACGCCCTGGAGACCTCAGCTTCCGACGCAGCGCCCGGTCCGCTCCCTGTTGACGACGCACCATCCAACACCTCCATGCGTACGAGGTGTTGCGACGACCAGTTGAATCCGCCCTGCGACCCGGCATCGCTGTGGTGTATCAACTCGCCTTTCTGGTGCGGGTGTTGGTCTCGGTCGCGCTGCCACAGAGCCATCTCCAGGGCGTCCAGGACGAGGCGTGTCTCCTTCGAGGTGGCCGCGGACCAGCCGACGATGCGGCGGGAGAAGGCGTCCACGACGAAGGCGACGTAGACGACGCCGGCGAACGTGGCGACGTGGGTGAAGTCGGCGACCCAGCAGCGGTACGGGGCCGGGGCGACGAAGTCGCGGTCCACGAGGTCGGGGGCCCGCTGGGCGCTCGCGTCGGGGTTCGTGGTGATCACCTTCTTGCCGCGGACCGCACCGGTAATGCGGAGTTCGCGCATGAGGCGTTCGACGGTGCAGCGGGCCACCGTGACCTCCTGGCGGTTCAGGTGCCGCGCCCACAGGCACGCAGCGCCCGGGGCCGATCCTCCGCACCGTCGCCCGGCGCGGCGATCCGTGAAGCGTTCGACGACACCCACCTGGCCGTCCGAGCCCGTTCTTCTCCCCCGCATCGACTGGGGTCTCAAAGCCACGATCATCGCTACGACGAAGGCGACGTCGTAGCTGAGAGCGCTGGGCAGGCCCAGCTTGTGCAGCAGCTGATGGGCGATCTTCGCACCCATCTGGCCGACGCTGAGGAGTTCTCGGGTCTTCCGCTACGGGTAAAATTGAGACAAGAGGAGAAGTAGCTGGCTCGGGGTGCACATTGCCTCCGATGGTTCGGCAGGGTTTCCTTCTCCAGGAATATCAGGCTGTCCCGTATCGGGGTGCAGGTGAGAGTCAGGCCTGTCCGCACCGTACCGGTCAGTAGAGGCACGCAATGGATCCATGGCTGATCTGGTTGATCATCGCGGCCGTGTTGGCTGCGGCCGAGATCTTCACCGTTACTGCTGCGCTCGGAATGCTAAGTGTGGCCGCATTGGTCACGTCGGGGTCCGCCGCGGTCGGACTGCCACTGCCGTTTCAGTTCTTGGTGTTCACCGCCGTAGCGACAATCAGCGTGCTGTTTGTGCGCCCCCTTGCGCTGCGCCACGTTCGCCAGCCCCAAGCGGAGAGGTTCGGCGTAGACGCACTAATTGGCAGGGGTGCGTATGTCGTCTCAGAGGTGACGGGCCTGGGCGGCAGGGTCCGCATCGGCGGTGAGGAGTGGACGGCCCGCGCCTACGACGAGACGTTGGTGATTCCTCCTGGAAAGATTGTCGACGTCATGGAGATCAGCGGCGCCACCGCGATTGTCTACCCCCGGGACTGAGACCATGGAAAATACGGCGTTGTTGATTGCCGGCCTGATCGTGGCGCTGATCGCGGTTTTCACCGTGGTGCGGGCGGTCCGGATCGTGCCCCAGGCGCGTGCTCGTAATGTCGAGCGACTCGGCCGCTACCATCGGACCCTGAATCCCGGCCTCAGTCTGGTAATCCCTTACATCGACCGTGTTCGACCGGTGATCGATCTGCGCGAACAGGTCGTTTCCTTCAAGCCACAGCCTGTCATCACCGAAGACAATCTGGTTGTCGAGATCGACACCGTTCTGTATTTCCAGGTCACCGACCCACGAGCGGCTTTCTACGAGATCGCGAATTTCCTTCAGGCGGTCGAGCAGCTTACCGTCACCACCTTGCGCAATGTCGTGGGGTCCATGGACCTGGAGAAGACGCTCACCTCACGGGACACCATCAACAGCCAGCTTCGTGGTGTGTTGGACGAGGCCACCGGAAAATGGGGGCTGAGGGTCAACCGGGTGGAGATCAAGGCCATCGACCCTCCGCAGTCCATCAAGGACGCCATGCAGAAGCAGATGCGAGCCGAACGGGACAAGCGGGCCGCGATTCTCGGGGCTGAGGGGCAACGCCAGTCGCAGATCCTCACCGCCGAAGGCGACAAGCAGGCTGCTGTCCTGCGTGCTGAAGGTAACCGGACCGCTGCGATCCTCCAGGCCGAGGGCCAGTCGCGGGCCATCGACGAGGTGTTCCAGGCCGTGCATCGCAATGATCCCGACCCCAAGCTGCTCGCCTACCAGTACCTTCAGACGCTGCCCCAACTCGCGCAAGGCTCGGGCAACAACTTCTGGGTGATCCCCAGCGAGATCACCTCCGCACTCCAGGGCGTGTCCCGCGCCTTCAGCGAGGTGCTGCCCCAATCACCGGCTACCCGCGATAAGCCCTCGGACGACATGGTCGCCCAGGCCGCCAACGACAAGGCTCAGGCGGAAGAAGCCGCTGCCGCGGCCCTCGCCGACGCAGCCAAGGCCGAGGGTGCCAAGCCCGATGCACTCCCAGCTGACCCGCCTTACTGAAGGAGGGCGGCATCTCTGCCAGCGCAACTCGCGCACCGGAAGCCTCCGAGCGCCTGCCCATCTGGAATTCAGGGTGCGACGTGGATCAACGAACTCCGGGCTGGCCGAAGCCGCGGTTTCCACGCGCTGGAGAAGGACATCCGAAACTGGATCAAGACCTGGAGCGAGAACCCCCGCCCCTTCGTCTGGACCAAGAGCGCCGACGAGATCCTCGGACACCTCGCCGCATATCTTGATCGAATTCCCGGCGCAGGAGACTAGGAGAAGCCTGCCGATGCCAGCTTTCGGCTTTCTCCGGCGGAACAACGCCGCCCAGCCTCCTGGCCAGACGGTCCGGTCCTACGCCCGAGCTCGCAGGCGGTAGGCGGAGGGGGTGGTGTGCTGGTAGCGGCGGAAGACGGTGGAGAAGTACTGGGAGGAGGAGAAGCCGAGCGTGTGGGCTATTTCGGTGACGCTGACGTCCGGGTCCCGTTGCAGCCATTCCCGCGCGTAGTCGGTCTTGCGGCGCAGCAGGTAGTCCTTGGGGCTGGTTCCCGTCACGGTGCCGAATGCTTGGTAGAAGCGACTGGTGGACAGGCCCGACACGGCGGCCAGGTCGGTGGCGTCGATGGGCTCGGTCAGGTGTTCGTCGATCCAGGCCAGGGTGCGGGCGATGTCGCGGTGCATCGGGTCGGTCGGTTCTGGGGGTCCGGTCAGGGAGTGGGCCAGGCTGAGCACCGCGGTGGACAGGATGTGCTGCAGTTGTGCGTCGTGGTTCCAGTGTCGTGGGCGTGCGGCGAGTTGGAAGGCACGTTTCAGGTCGGCGGTGGCGTCCCCCGGGGCGGTTCGGATCACCGCTTCCGGAGTGGCGGCGAGCAGGGCCACGGCGCGGGCGAGCGCCTGCGATGGAGTGCCGCCGGCGCTTTGCACGATGAGCCAGGTGAGTTCACCGCGGGGCTCTGCGGTCGTGCCGGTCAGGTAGGTGCGGCCCGGGGGGAGGCTCAGGACCTGGCCGGGGCCGAGGTGGTGTGGCGTGCCGTCGACATCGAAGGTGAACGCGCCTCGGGTGGGCAGGGCCAGGACGGTCAGCGTGCGGTGGCGTTGGGGTGGCAGAGGATCGTGCGCCTGCAGGTAGCGGTAGCGGCCCAGGGCCATGAGCGGCGCCATTCCCCGACCGGCCAGATCGACGACGGTCCTCTCGTCGGTGGAGGTCAGGTTGATGACGTCCGAAGAGAGGGGAGGCATGCAGGGAATTTACGGCGGGGGAAAGCAAACGCCAACCCTTCACACCTCGCCGTAGCTTCGCGGCATGAACATCAGCACCGAAGCAACACGCACACAGACCTTTCGCGCCGACGGCTTCGCCCGCGTCGGGCCGCTGCTGTCCGCGACGGAGGTCGCGGCTTATCGCGGGGTGTACGACCGTTTTCTGAGCGGTGAGATCGATTGCGGGGACAAGCGCTCCGACCTGGGCGCCGGTAGCGGGCGCCCGGCCGGCGCGCGGGAGAACATCACGCAGATCATGTGGCCCTCCGTACTCTTCCCGTCGCTGCTTCAGATGCCCTTGCACGACCGGGCACTGGCGGCAGCGCAGGAGCTGATCGGTGACGACGTCGTCCTGGACTTCGACATGCTGATCGACAAGGCCCCGCACACCGGTGTCCCCACGCCGTGGCATCAGGACGCGGCCTACTGGGTGGGGCTGCCCGACACCCGCGCGGTCTCGATCTGGGTGGCGCTGGACGAGGCGAGCCTGGACAACGGCTGCATGTGGTACGTCCGGGGATCCCACCAGGGCCCCATTCGGCCGCACTGGCCCGCCGGAACCGGAGGCGGCGCAATCGAGTGCGACTGCTCCGAGAGCGAGCCCGGAGCCACACCGGTCCCTCTGGCCCCGGGTGAGGGGGCCGCACACGGCGGAGGCACCCTGCACTACTCCCGCGGCAACACCACCGACCACCACCGGCGGGCCTACATCCTCAACTACCGCCCCGCCGCAATGATCAAGCTGGAGCGCGAGCAGGGGATGGACCACGGCCTTCAGAACAACCAGCGCGCCGTACGCAACTCCGACGCCGGACCACTGGCGTGACTCGGCCAGAGGTGAGGCCGGAGGCGTCAAGCCGCCAGCCTCAGGTGCGGGTGTCGCGCTCCGTGTGCTGGTCGGGTGTCAATCGCCTGCGGATGTTGGGGTCTTCGAGCAGCCGGGCCGGGAAGCCGGGTCCGGACCGTACGACAACGTCCTGGTGGTGCAGCGGATCACCGCACCAGGAGCAGACGACCCGCGCCTGAGTGTCGTGGTCGCACGTGGTGTGGCGCATGACCACCGGGATGCCGCCGTCGTCAGCCTGCCAACGATCGCCCCAGGCGTTGATCGCGGCGAGTACGCCGAAGAAGTCGCTGCCCTTGTCCGTCAGAAGGTACTCGTGCCGAACCGGGTCCCTCTGGTAGACGCTCCGCCGCAGCAGGCCCGCGTCCTCCAGGCGCCGCAGCCGGTCGGTGAGGGTGTTCCTGGCGATACCGAGCGTATTGATGAAGCCGTCGAAACGTGACTCGCCGTAGTAGACCTCGCGCAGGACGAGCAGGGTCCAGCCGTCGCCCAGGACGTCCACAGTGCGGGCGATCGAGCAGGGCCAGTTGTCGAACGAGGTCCGTCTCACACCACAGACGTTATCAGTTTCATCATGGGATCCACTTGTGCTCGGCGGCTGGCCCCGGTTAGCGTCCCGTTAGTCTCATCATGCAACCAATGAGGAGAGGTCGACCTCCACACCTGCGGACGTGACCCACGGTGGCATCTGATCGGCCAGCTTTGCCGCTCGCCGTCCCGTGTCAGCGCCGCGCCGCTGGGGTCCGTCATCGCCTACTTGACGCTGCTCTGCCTCTCCCCACCTACCCCCGCACCGCACACCGGTGCACCCTGCTACGAAGGAGCGCCCCCATGCCCATGCTCGACGTCTACATCCCCGCCGGCGCGATCGCCCCGGACGCCGAACGCACCCTGATGGACGAGCTGACCTCGATCCTGCTGCGCGCCGAGGGCGCAGACCCGACGAGCGCATTCGCCCGGCAGATCTCCTGGGCGTTTCTGCACCGCCCCGAGGTCTTCGTAGCCGGCGCCATCCCCGACAAGCCGCACTACCGGGTCATCGCGGGGGTTCCCGAGGGCCAGCTCAACGGCGCAGCCAAGAAGCAGCAGCTCGTTGCCGAGGTCACCGACGCCATCGTGCGCGCGGAGGGGGCGAACGACGAGCAGGCCAGGGATCGGGTCTGGGTGTTCCCGCTCGAGATCCCCGAGGGCCACTGGGGTTCCTTCGGCGGCATCCAGAGCCTGGCCAACATCCTGGGCGCGGCCATCGGCGACGCCGACAAGGGCCGCGGCGTCGCCCAGCACCGCATCTCCCAGAGCCGCCAGGAACGCGGCCTCCCCACCGCCTGAGCACCCGCCAGGCCTCGTGATCATCAGCTCACAGCTTCGTGTCGAGGGTGGGGCCCGGAACGGAAAACGCCGGCGGCCCAAGGGACTTCCCTGGGCCGCCTCGCGCCAGGCCAGCATCGCGGCGGCGCCTACCCCGGTCACACCCGGCAGGACATCGGCAGGGCGTCGGATTCGTCACCAACGCCTTCATGCTCGAAGACCCGGAAGAAGCACTGGGTGATGCGACACGCGCAATGAACAGACCACCCGCGCCGAGGCCGGTACCCGTCACCACGGCTGACCAGGCAGCGAACCGGGCGACGATGTTGCCCCCCCCCAGGGCATCGACCAGATCGGAGTTCAGCCCGGCCGCGGCACTGGGGTGGATGACGGTGGCCAGGAGGACCAGTGCGCCCAGAATCATCACCATGAAGCCTGGGGCGCAGGCGGCAGCCGGTAAGACAGCAGGCCTCTTCCGCTGTTGCGCCGCGCCGGGCAGACCGATGCCGACGGAGCGGGAGCGTTCCTTCTCGGCGTTCAGCGCACGTTCGGTGATCGCCAGAGCCTCCGCCACGACGGCTTCCTCGCGCTCATGACGGTAGGGCTGCCCTTCCAACGCCGCCATGGCGTCCTGCACGCCCAGCAGTTCCCTGAGCAGCGCGCGGATCGTGTCCTGCTCCCACCGGCGCCCCTGGCGCTCTTCGGCAAGTCGCCCGGTCAGCTCGCCGATGCGGGACCGGGCTTCGGCAAGCACCGCAGCCGCCCCCGCACCGCCTGATCCTTCTCGGCCCCAGCCCGGGTGATGTCGTGCGCGCGCTGGTTCTTCCCTTGGACGTAGCGTGTTTCGAGATCGGCCAGTGCAATGGCTACTTCCTCGCACCGGGCCTGCGTGGCAGCGACCTCGTCGGCGCGCCGACATTCTGCATGCCGGTCGGGGTGAGCCGCGGCGAGCGCTTCCATGTAGAGCGCCCGGGTCCTCTCGCGCACCTCATCGGTAGCGGCGGGGCCGCACGCGGCCAGGATCCTGTCGACGAACTCCCGGCCGGGCATGCGGGTCTGGTTGCCCCTGCATTGACGCCCCCGTTTCTGCCAGCAGCCATCAGCATGCATGCGCGGCGGATCTCTGCGCATTGCCGGTGCCCGGCAATCTTCGGCTCTGGATCCAGCGGGTCCAGGCGCCAATGAACCTTTTAGGCGTACGGCTCCCGCGCGAACCGCGCCTACCTGCGCAAGCGCGACATCCGCTGCACGATCCCGGAGAAGCGCGACCAGATCGCCAACCGCAAGAAGCGCGGTTCCCAGGGTGGTCGGCCGCCAAAGTTCGACGCCGCGGATTACAAAGAGCGCCATGCGGTGGAGTGCGGCATCAATCGCCTCAAGCGCCACCGAGCAGTGGCAACGAGGTACGACAGGCTCGCCGTCCGCTACGAGGCGACCGTGCTGGTCGCGGCCATCAATGAATGGCTGTGACCTGCACGGTGGCGGGGACCTCGCGAGGCTGGGACGAGCTCAGGGCTGGTGACACATCACTCGATTCCGAGGGGTCCGATGCCCAGGTCCTCACGCATGAGGCGGCGCATCTGCGCCATAGCCTTGCGTCGCCGCTCTATCAGGGGCGCGTCGTCGGCGGAGCCGACAGCCACTCCACGGGCATAGGCGTCGCGGATCGCGCGCAGGCGGTGGAACGCCTCGTTCCCCGCCTCCACGACCTGCGGGGGGCCCACGAGCCAGAGGCGTTCGCTCGCCGTGTAGATGCCGGTGCCGCGCACGGCTTCCCGCACCGCCGCGTCGCGTGCCGACTCGGACATGTGGTCGCCCAGGGCGACGGCCCGTATCTCCTCACCCGCGGCTTTGAGGGCGGAAACATACTCCGTGTAGACCTCGCGCCGTACTTCCAGAGCGTGCCTTGCTTCCTCCCGCCGCCACCGGTTGCGATCGGCGATCAGAGTGGCTGCGATGCCGATGACGGCACCGGTCAGTGTGGAGAGCAGGGGCGTCCAGTCCATGTGTCGCAGCTTGTCGAAACCGGTGCCCTGGCACCAGTGCTTTCGCTATGAGAGCTTCGACCTGGTCCTCGCCCTCGCCCGCCGTGCCAGCCGAGGCAAACGGCCCACCGACCTGGCGCTGCTCCTGTTCGCCGACGGGCACCCGGTGCCGGAGACGACGGTGCGGGCCGCCTTCCGCACCGCGGTTGACTCCGTCGCCCTGCCTGGCGAGGACGACAGCCTGGGCGATGATGTGGAGCTGGAAGAGCACGTGGACCATGTCGCGAACCGCCTTGCCGAAGTCGGGCAGACCTTCGTCCTCGTTCCCGCCCGAGCCAGGCGTATCGACGAGCGCATCGCCCGCATCCTGGGCGAACTCCCCGAAGAACTGGCCGAGCTGGACAAGAACACCGAGCCCACGCCGATGACTCCGTCCGACGCGTCGCTGGCCGCCGTGACCACCGTCCTTGGCGGCACCATGTCCGTGCAGGAGATCGGGGACCTGCTGCGCGGGATGAACCCGTCCACAGCGGCTCATCCGTTCGCCTCGCTCGTCGAGACCACCCAACAGGACGCTCATCCCGCCGACACCGGCAGTGGCGAAGACGGACGCATAGACGCCAATGTTGTCGCCGCCGTTGGCAAAGGTGACCGCGGCGACCTCCAGTGGGCCCGGCCCACCCTCCCTGGTCTCTTCGGCACTGCCGTCGCGGTGGTCCTTCCACGCCTGCCAGGCGGCCTTGATGTGGCTGAGTACGGTAGAGGGCCCTTGAGCATTCCGATCGGCCCCTGTGCACGGTGGTTGGCCCCGCGTGAGTGAGCCGTGACACGCTAGTTGGAACCTGGTCACAAGAGTTGGAACCAGTGCGGCCGGCGCCGACTAGGCTCACCCCCGTGTCCGATCCAACCCCTGACCCTCGCATGCAGTCCTTGATCAACCAGCTCCGGCCGGGGACCGTCAGAACGGTGAGGGTCACCGGGTTCGACGGAGCGGACGTCTTGGTGCAGCTCGTAGATGCCGAAGGTGAGAAAGCCGAGATCGCTCGGATTCCTCGACAGGAGGCGTCGATACGTCGGATGGACCATCCATCCGAGCTGTTTGAGGTCGGCCAGGAGATCAACGCCGAAGAGATCGGGCGTTGGCGCGAAGGTCAGTTTCACCTCTCCGCCAGGGCATGCGAGATTCCGGCCTTGCGGTCCTTCCTCCTCGCGTTTGAACGAGGGCAGGTCGTTTCCGGGACGGTCTCGGAGGTTCACAACTTCGGGGTCTTCGTTCACGTCGATGGCGAACCGGACGGCCTCTGCACCGGCTTTATCCGGGTGCCGGACCTGACATGGGGCTGGATCAACCACCCTTCCGAAGCAGTCGAAGCAGGCCAGCGGATCTCCGCTGAGGTGATCATTGCCGAGACTCGAACCGGACAGGTCACGCTCTCGCTGAAGACTCTGCAGGATGATCCACTCATTCGGTTTGCGGATCAGGTCGGCCGGGTTCTCACCGGACCGATCACCAAGATCGTTCCTTTTGGTGTATTCGTGCAGCTTGCTCCCGACGTTGTGGGGTTCCTTCACCTCTCAGAGGTGGCCGACGAGCCGGTCAAGACCCCTGACAAGCTCGTCGACGAGGGCGAGCTGATCACGGTGGAGGTCACCGAGGTCGACCTCCAGCGTCATCGGGTGCGGCTGAGCGCCGTCGGTGGAGCGGACAGAACCTAGCGAACTGGTGCCAAGAAGCCTGTCAACTCGCGGTTGGTTGCAAGAAACGTGACCACTTGGTGCCAACAAGCGTGTCCCACTGTCCAGAAGCCACCAGCTCGCCGGGCCTCGCTGGTTCCAACTAACGTGTCCAGGCTCAGTGAGCGGCTGGATCATCCGGCGAGTGGCTTCCGATGGGCCGCCGGGCCCGTCATGATCAAGCTCCGGGGGTTCAACGGTGGGGGTGTGGTGTGAAGGACTGGCGGACGGATCCGACGTTCGCGATGTGCCAGCAAGTGGCGGACGGGGCGGACCTGGCCTTGTTCTCGGGCGGCCCGTTCGACGTGCGAGCGGTGGTGGCCGGCATCCTGTCCGAACCCCGACAGAGCTTGGACCTCGATGCCGTCCCGTGGGGCAACTTCCCCCATGGGCACGACGTCCGAAAGGCCGTTCACCTCCTGCGCGCTGACGGCGAACCCGGCGTGGACGCGACGGGTGTGCTGTGGGGCCTGTGCGCCAACGACAGCCGGGCCGCTGCCGCCCTCGCCGTGCCGTTCCTCATCCCCCTGGCCATCAACGCCCACCACCCACACCGCGCCGCCGTCCTCGCCGTACTCTCCGGCCCCGCCCGTGCCCGG
Organism: Streptomyces sp. NPDC026500; assembly: GCF_055567635.1. NCBI lineage: Bacteria > Bacillati > Actinomycetota > Actinomycetes > Kitasatosporales > Streptomycetaceae > Streptomyces > Streptomyces sp. NPDC026500. Next base: position 51,944 of record NZ_JBVHQB010000036.1, read on the forward strand.
CACCACGGCATCGCCTCCCGCGAGGAACTCCTCCTCCATCGCAACGATCCCCAGCGCGACGCCCCCGACACCCACGACGACTACGGCTACGAGGTGACCGGCTACCCGGCCGGCTGGTCGGTGGCCGCCGCCCGAGCCGCGATCACCACAGACACCCCCGCACTCCTGCCCCTCCTCGGAGACTCCGACCCCACCGTCCGCGTCGATGGCGCATACGTCCTGGCGACCGCCGTCCACCCCGACCACATCATCCGGACCGCCTTGGCCAACGGATTCGCCGCCGAAGGTGACGCCCTGGTCCGCGCCGCCCTACTCCTGGCCACCGCCGAGATCACCCGGGCCCACCCGCACCCGCCGACCGGCACGTGGCTGCGCGAACGGTGGCACGACCGGACGGAGGCCCCCGAAGCCCGCCTAGCGGCGGCGGTCGGCTGGCTCTGCCTCACCGACCAATCCGCACCCGAGGAGCTCCGCCGGACCGTCGACGCCCTCGCCGACGACGAGCACGCACACGCCATGGAGGCCCTGCCGTGGATGAACGCCGCCTCCGGCACCAACGAACCAGGACTCCTGCGCTGTAGACGCTACATGCTCCACCCAGAAGAACCCGACCCGGAAGCGGTCTTCTGGGACTCCCTGTTCTGAGCAACCGGGCTGTGGTTGTGCATCGGAGTTGTCCAGCGGGGCCAACTGCGGTGCTCGGTCACACTTGAGACCCAGGGCGAGCGGCAGCAGGCCAAGGTAGGGGATGGCGGACTCGGGCAGGAACATGGCGCCAAACGCGGCGGCCACCGCCACGGCGAGGATCGAGGCGAACCCCAGGTACTGGCCCAGCACGATCCGCCGGGCGGACCCGGGATGGCCGGCACCCTGGGTGAAGAACAGCACCAGGTGACGGCGAACAGGCCGGCCGCCTGCCCGATGATGCCAGGTCCACGAGTAGCCGCTCTCCGCCGATGCGGTTGTCCCGGCGGCGCAACCGGGAGCCCGTACCGCCGGTGGTCGAGGGGTCAAGGCTCGGTGCTCCATTCTCGTGAACATCGAACACGACGCACGCCGGATGCACGATGCCACCGCAGTACGCACCGCGGGCACCGAGGAGCAGTTGCGGCTGCACCCGAACGTGAGAGCCGAAGTCGATTCCGGCTATGCCGGTCTGGCCCGCGACTTCCCCGGCCAGGTCAGCGCCCCGCCGAAGAAACCGGCAGCGGACGCCGGGCCGTCCGAGCGCAACTTCTACGACTATGCGCGCCGCCGCCAATCCCAACGGCGGATCCATGGTCGAGCACGCCAACGCAGAGGTCTAGCAGTGGCGGGCGCTGCGACGCTGGACCGGCGAGCGCGCCGACCTGCCCTAGGTAATCGCCGCGATCGGCGCCCTGGTCTCCGACCGCAGCGCCAAGCGTCCGACTCGCAGCAGGCCAAGCATGGAACTCGACCTCGTCCGCGCGACGGCCTGCTGATACACCCTGAGCCGAACCGCTAGGCCAGCACATCCCAAGCCCTATCGTGCGGCTACTCGTTCGACCTCGTGAAGGCGAGCGGCTGTGGTGGGGCCAGTACGTACCGCTGCTGCACGTCGTCTGCGTGAGCGGACTCCCCCTGACGGCGGCCGCCGACAAGCTCGGCCACGAAGACCTCAGCGACGTCGGCATCCTCCAGCTCGCCGGCGTCCTCGCCCCCGTCGTCCTCCTCGCCGACGACCGCGACCTGATCCGCCACGGCGTGGCCGCCCGGGACTGGCCCGCCCTGCGGGCCCTGCCGGGAAAATCGGCGCGGCCGAGCAGGCCGTACAGGGCAGCACCGCGGTGATGGAGGTGTCCGGCCGCTCCCTGATCGGGACGGCACGCCTGGCACGCGCCCACCCTCTGGCCGCCGGCGCACTGGCGGCCGCCGGCATCTACGCGTACAGCAATCGCGCCCGACTCCCGCAGGCCCGCGCGACGCTCTCCCGGATCGGCCTGGACGTCGTGCAGCTTCTTGCCGAACCGTTCGCCCGGCACGAGCTGCACAAGGGGACCGTCGGGCGGAGGAGGCAGGCTGGGTAAGGTCATGGGCACCCTCGGCGTCCTCGGCGACGTCTACATGATCTGGGATGCCGCGCGATCGTGGCAGCGGGGCTGCGACAGCTGGATCGTCTCGTGCGACCCGCCGCCGATGGCGTGAGAACGCGCGGAAGAAGCTGAGGAAAAGGACTATGTCGAAAGAGCGATTGACCGTATGTCTCCCCCGGTGCGCCCCAGAGGACGTGCCTCGAGCCATCGGTGCGGCCATGGCGCCCTACGACTACAACCGTGACGAGGGACCCGGCGTGCCCGACGTCGAGACCTGGTGGGACTACTGGAAAATCGACGGCCGGGGAGGCGAGTTCCGGGTCCTCCCCGGGCATGAGACGGATCCCCGCCTCATCCGAGGGACGGAAACCCTCACCGGACAGCCGCGCAGCGTACCGCCCTCACTCTGTGACGGCGGACCGCGCGCCCTGCTCGACCTCGAGACCCCCCGCGCGCTGGCGGCGGCCAGTGTGCGCCGGGCCTTCGAGGCCTGGCAGACGTTTTCCTCGGCGTACCCGCCCGCGCGCCCCGCGCACCAGTTCTGGGCCACGCACTTCGCCGATCCCGAGGGCTACCCGCAGGCACAGGCGATTGAGGACTTCCGCACGCAGCCGGTCATAGCGGCGCTCATGGACCAATCGGAACTGGAGGACCTCATCGGCGGCGACCCAGCTGCTCGCTTCAGCTATAGCCTCGACTACCTGATCCGCGACGCCACAGACAGCGCGCTTGCCACGCAGGCCTTGCTGACCCTGGACGGACAATGGCTCACCATCGTCGGCAGCGAGCTCAATCGCTATTTCAACGACTACCTCGACGAGCTTCCGGCCGACGCGTTGGTCGTTCGTGTGAAGTATCACGGCTGAGACGGCTGGATCTGCAGATGCCGCCGCACCTGCCTGGCGTATCCGCGTCGTCGCGCCTTGCCTTCTCGGCGCGTTCGCGCGATGCCTGGTCGGCGCGTAGGCGCGCGGCGCGTTCCTGCTCGGCGCGCTCGGCGCAGGGCGGGCACCACCGCGGCCCGCGCCACGTGTTCGCCGCCCGTGCGGCAGCGATCTCCTCGTCCGTCGCTGTCACCGTCCGGCAGTCCCGGCCGGGGCACGCGCGCGACCACAGCGTGTACCGCTCTGCCTCGAACTGCCGTTGGATCACCCCGTGCAGCCAGCAGGGCTCGCACCTCCCGTTCCGGCGCTGCCGGTGGGGAGCGAGCGAGACCCGGCCGCACCGCCAACAGGTCCGCGACTGGAGCTCCAGGCGCTCCTGCTGCTCGGCCGCCGCGCACTCCTGGCACACCCGGTACACCACGTGGCGGCAGACCGTGTTGCAGTTCGGGCAGGTACGGCGGCCCTGCATCGCCGCCGCCTGCATAGCCGCCGCCTGCTTCGCCGACAACGCCCGCATCGGCACGGCCTGGGCCGGGACGTAGAGCGGGAACTCGCCCCACCCGTGCCCGCGCCGGTACACCCGCAGCAGCGCCACCGGCTTCTGACCGGCAGCCGGCTTGAGACGTTGGGCCTTCAACTCTGTCGTCCTCCGGAGGTGCTGCAGGTGCTCCGGCACTTCTTTGCGCCCGCACACCAGCGGGCTGTCTTCTACCAAGCGCGTGTCAGCGGTCCGGGTATCCGCCATGTCACTTCCCCCTCCCCGCCGGCCGTGGCATCGGATTGCTCGTAGCCGTCCGGCTCGTCCGCCCCTCGCTCCTCCTCCAGCGCGTCCCACGCCATCTCTTGGTACTTGTCCTCGTACGGGTCGTACGGATCGCGGGCCTCGTCTGCCAGGTCCGCCCAGTACGCCGCGTCGGCCTCGGCTTCCCATGCGGTGCGCTCGGCCGGGCTCATCGAGGCCAGCCATGCCTCCTGCCGCGCCTGACGGTCCTCGTCACTGGCCGCGTGATAGCCGCGCCAGATGTGGACGGGCAGGTGGGGATTCGGAGAGCACCAGGACCAGGTGCCGTCGAGCAACTCGTGGCCGGCGGCGCGCGCGCAACGGCCGCCGTCGATGGGATGCGCCAGGCCGGCGCAGAGCGGGACGAGTTCGGTCGAGGACCGCGGGGCCGTACGGGAGATGGAGCTCAGTTCGGCGAGGAGGTCGGGGAAGCGACGGCGCGGACCGTCGGCGCGCATGCGCCGGGCCTGCCGCTTGCGGTGGTCGTTGCCGGATTTGGTCACGGTCGTCTCCGATACATCGGGTCCCCACGCTTCCCGCCGGACGTGCGCGTGAGGGGCGCAGCCGGGCAGACAGGTGACGGACCTTCCGGGCCGAAATGCCCGGAATGCTGAGACCTGACTGGGGACTCAGCAACGGCACCCGATTCCCGCAGGGCCGGGCCGCAGCAGCGAGGCGACAGCCTGCCCACTACAAGCCCCTATGCGAAATCGTCGCCAGAGCCAACGTCGCCCGAACCCAGCCACGCGACAACAGTCACGACGCCTCAGCGACTTCCGAGGTCACCACCCGATCATCGGCCTCGACCAGGAATGGCGGCTGGCCACCCGGGCCGGTACCGAGCTGGACACGATCCAGGGCCGACTCTCATCACCCAGGAAGTACACGTTGTCGTCGTCATCGGCGTACCTGACCGCCAACCGTTCGATGACCAGCCCAGGCACAGCGCGACCCACCTGCTTGAAGACTTGATCGACCGGCCCGACGGTCAGATCACCGGACCCCCGATCGGGTGCCACTTGCTGTAAAAGTCGCGGACTGTACGGCCCTGCCTGCGGCCGGAATACGGGACGATCGACACCATCACCACATGCGAAGCCACGCCATCCCTCGCACGCAGCGCCGGCCAAACTGCGTCAACGGCGGCATCGTGGGGCCGCCCGGCCGCCAAGTTGGTCAGGCAGCCGGATTTGGGCTCATGGGGCCTTCGCGGCGGCCGCGCCGGCACCGCCCGCCGCAGCGACGCGCGGCAGGGCCTGCCCGGCGAAGCGCACCGCGGCGCCCAGCATCCCCATCAGCCCCTCGTACACCCCGAGGGCGGCCATGGCCTCCGCGCCCACGATGACCAGCGGGATAGCCACCGCGGCAGCGGCGGTGATGCTGGCCTCGTACTGGGAGCCGGGTTCGTGCAGCTTCGCGCGCTCCTGCTCAGCCTTCGGTTCTTCTTTCTTGGGCAGGAACCGGTAGAGGATGGCTCCTGGCACGGGGCACCCCCAGATGAGTACGCCGCTCTTGCCCTGGTTGGTGAACGGCAGCGCCAAGGTCGTTCCCGGGTTGTACGGGCTGCCCGGCCTGAAGACGGACTGCTTGAGGATGCCGTCCATCAGGGTGATGTAGTCACGCATCTCGGCGACGGCGAGTGCCTGCGACGTGAAGGGTTTGATCTCGTAGATCTGCAGCCGTGTCAGGTCGACGATGTCGGGGCGCATGTTGAGATTCATCAGCAGGTCCTTCGTGCTTCCACGCGCTTTGAACCGGTTCGCCAGACGGGCCGCGTAGGCCGCGATGGGCAAGTCGTAGAAGGACGTCGGATTCAGCTTGACGTAGACGCCGCCGATCAGGCTGTGCGCGAGGTTGCCGGCCTCGAGCTGCGGCGGGATTACCCCTGCGCCCGCGAGCATGCAGCCGACGTCTTCGGCCACGTCCTCCTTCGTCTGGGCCTTCTTCTCGCCGGTACTGTCGGGAACCAGGCCAAGTTGCAGGCGTACGAAGGCCAACGCGGCCGCGGCATCGACGCCGGCGGCCTGCATCATCGCGACAACGGTCATGGTCTTGGTGCCGAGCGGGTCGATCGATACCTGCTGGTAACGGTGCCGCAGCGCGTCAAGCACGCGCCGCAGGCTGGCCCCGGACATCGCCTCGACGGCAGCATTGTAGAAGTCGACGACCGCTGACGCGTCCAGGCTGGCCATCCGGCCACGGATGCCGGCGTCGTCGAAGCCGTTGACCGTGATGGCGGCCGCCTTGTAGTCGCGTGCAGCCAGCGCCTCCTCGTAGTCCACGGACAGCACCGCTCCGCGTACGCGGTGCGCCCACTCGGGGATCGCGGCGTGCAGCCGGTCTCGGTCGGGCTTCGGCAGGCGGTCTGCAGCCACCCGCGCGGTCAGGTCGGAATCGCTCATGTCGTTGAGGATGGTGGCGACGTCCCCCCACCGGCCCTCACTCTTCGCGGCGGTGAGTTCGGAATCCAGCTGCTCGATCGTCTTCCTGGGAAGCTGCTGACGCTGCATCCACAGCGCCGCGGTCTGATTCCCGGCCCCACGGTGGGCGTCCGTCTGCTGAGTGACGTGGGTCAGCTCGTGAGCCAGCAGGCGCCGGCCATCGTGCGTGGCCGGCGAGAACGCGCCCGTGCTGAACGCGATGTGCCTCCCAACTGTGTACGCGAGGGCTTGAACGCTGCGGGCCGACCGAGCTGCCGGGGCATCGGTGTGAACGCGCACCCCCGAAAAGTCGCGTCCGAAACGCAGTTCCATGAACGCTCGCGTATCAGGGTCCAGCGGATGTCCCGGCGAGCGCATGACGTCCTCCACCTCTGCGGGCAGGGCGGACGCCCCTGCGGGGACCGGCGTCGTCCGCAGCACCCCGGCCTCGCGGCCTTGAGGTTGCGGCGGCGACACGGATGAGTCCATGCCGAGCACGCGCTCCGCCACCCGGTCGGCTTCCTGCTCGAAGGCGTCACCCGAGGAGCCCGCAACGAGTCGGGGCTGCAGTCGCGCCGCTGTGAACGCGCGCACCGAGGTACGTGTGAAGTCTTGGGAGCGGACCGGGTACGGAGCGTCGTACGTCCCGGGGGCTCCCTTTGTGGGCCGGGCCACCACTTCGGCCGACCCGGCCGACCTGGACGATGCAGCCTGAGCGCGGTTCACCGAACGTGGGTTGTGCCGCCTCTCCGGTTGTGGAGCCGCGCGCGGGCTGGCGTGGGTTCTGGACACGGTGCATCCCCAAGAAGTGTTAACGCTGCGCTCGGCGTCCGGCATCAGCCCTTCGATGATGGCGCCCCATTTGTCAGACCAGATCACGCCAATCCAAACCATTCGCCCGCACGGCGGCAACCTGAATGCGGCCGCCTAGGGCACCACGGCTGGGGTGTTGGCCCGGATGGGGGAAGGCGGAGCGATCCGGCGGGGGCGGGAGACAGTTCGCCGGGGCGGTCACAGCAGGAGGCTGACAACGGCCCGGGGGAGGGCTTGCGCGCTTTCGCGAGGGGCGGCGGCAGCGACCGGTCCTTGGGCGCAGTAACGCAGGAACGCCTCCTGGAAGCACGCCCCGACCAGCAACGACGCGTCCGGGTCGGCGCCGGGTGGATCAAGGGCTGGCTCGGACATGGAGGTGAGCCTCATCGGCGCCGGCCGCAACTGGTTCCAACTCTCATGACCAGGGTCCAACTAGCGTGTCACGGCTGACTTGTGCGCATCACCGGCTGTCCGGACCGATGCCATTTATTCCGCCTATGTGCCAACTAAAATGCCTGGTCACATCAATCACGCGCTTTTCGTGGCCACGGCGAATCCCCTGGAGCACCGGCTCCTGTTCGAGAGATTTCTGAGTGAGCGGCGGACGTCGCTGCCGGACATCGACCTGGATGTGGAGTCGGAGCGGCGGCTGGAGGTGTACGACGCGATCATCGAGCGGTTCGGGCGGGAGCGGACCGCGGTCACCGGCATGCCCGAGACCTACCGGGCCCGGCACGCTTTGCGCGACACCGGCCTGGCTCTGGGGATTCCGCCGCAGGTGATCGGTGAGGTCGCCAAGAGCTTCCCGCACATCCGTGCCCGCGACATCCGCGGCGCCCTCGCGGAGTTGCCGGAGCTCCGGCAACTCGCCGGTCGTGCAGCACAGTTCGGGCCGTTGTGGGAGCTCGCCGAGGGGCTGGACGCGCTGCCCCGCGGATACGCTATGCACCTCTGTGGGGTGATCATCTCGAACGCGTCGCTGCTGGACCGTGTCCCGGTGCAGCCGACTCCGGCCGGATATTTGATGTTGCAGGCTGACAAGGAGGATGTCGAAGATCTCGGGCTGCTGAAGCTCGATGTGCTGGGTGTGCGGATGCAGAGCTCGATGGCCCACGCGGTCGCCGAGATCCACCGGGCCACCGGGCGGGTCCTCGACCTGGACAACCCCGATCACGTCAACCTCGACGACCCGCTGGCCTTCAAGCTCATCCAAGCGAGCGACACGGTGGGACTATTCCAGCTAGAAAGTCCTGGTCAGCAGGATCTGGTGGGCAGACTCCAGCCCCGTCACATGCAGGATGTTGTCGCGGACATCTCGCTTTTTCGTCCCGGTCCGGTCAAGGGGGGCATGCCGGCGCGAGTCGCGGCACTACTGAGGTTTGATGCGTGATGTCGCTGGGTCGACGTCTTGAACTGCGAAGACGAGGGCCCGCCCTGCGGCATCATGCGAAGATCACCAGTAACACCCCGATGTCCCCAACCGTGACCAAGATCGTAAATCGCGGAAGAGCCCGTCATCCAGGTGCCCCCTCCCGACCGCCCCGGTAGCGTGCGCCGGCATGTCATCGGAACTGGAACGCCCCCCGCGCCAAGCGGACGAACGCAC
>NZ_JBVHQB010000037.1:0-59550 GCF_055567635.1 Streptomyces sp. NPDC026500
TGCACCCGCTTCGGGGTCTTCGAGGCGGGCATCGCCTCCGCGGCGGACCCGAAGTACATCGTCGTACCCCAGCGGAAAGGAGAGTGACCCGATGGGCACCGTGTCCCTCGCCGGAGGGTCGAAGGAGGACGTCGCGACCGTGTTCGGTGTCCTGCGGACGGCGTTCCCGACCGACCGGCCCGCGGACGGCGTTCCTCACGAGCAGCCGGGCGACCGTCCTCCCGTGTGGACCGCGGACTTCGATCCCACCGAGGAACGCATCCCGACCGGGCCCACCCCTCTGGACGGATCGATCAGCGCCACGCTGCAGGGTGGCTATCTCGCCGTGGACCGGCTCCGTGAAGCTCTGAGCGGCTCGTTCGCCGTCCAGGAACAGGGCACGGCGTCGGGAGACCAGGAGAAGGAGGTCGACCTGCGACTCCGCACGAAGCAATAGAGCGACAGAGCGGCAGCATCGGCGAGGAAGAAGGCCGCAACCCACGCCCACTTGGGTTCCGGCCGCTGACCGGACAGGGGATCCCCTGGCCCACCCCAGCGGCGCCCGGCCACGAGGAGGAGAGCGACATGGTGCAGATCGGGTACACGATGATGACGGAACAGGCCGGCCCGCGTGAGCTCGTCGGCCATGTGGCCGGAGCCGAGCGCGCCGGCTTCGACTTCTCCGTCACGTCCGACCACTACTTCCCATGGCTGGACTCCCAGGGACACGCCCCGTACGCGTGGAGTGTCCTCGGTGCCGCCGCGCAGGCCACCGAACGCATCCCCCTGATGACGTACGTGACGTGCCCGACGACCCGCTACCACCCCGCGGTCGTCGCCCAGAAGGCCGCCACCGTGCAACTCCTGTCCCAGGGACGCTTCCGCCTGGGTCTCGGCTCGGGGGAGAACCTCAACGAGCATGTGGTGGGCGGCGGATGGCCGGGCGCACACGTCCGGCTGAAGATGCTCGAAGAGGCCGTGGAGATCATCCGCTCGCTCTTCGCGGGCGGAAGCGTCAACCACCACGGTGCCCACTTCGACGTGGAGAACGCCAGACTGTGGGATCTGCCCGACACGCCCCCGCCGATCGGAGTCGCCGTCTCCGGTGAGCGCTCGTGCGAACTCGCCGGACACCTCGCCGACTTGCTGATCGCCACCGAACCGAAGGCCGACCTGATCTCCGAGTTCGACCGTCACGGCGGCGCCGGCAAACCCAAGGTGGGCCAGCTGCCCCTCTGTTACGACACGGACCGGGACGCGGCCGTCGCCCGCGCCCACGACCAGTTCCGCTGGTTCGGCGGCGGCTGGCCTGTCAACTCCGAACTGCCCGGGCCCGAAGGATTCGCCGGCGCGACCCAGTTCGTACGGCCCGAGGACGTGGCCGAGTCCATTCCCTGCGGAGACGACGTGGACTCCGTCGTCGACGCCGTACGGCCCTTCGTCGAAGCGGGTTTCACCGAGGTCGCGCTCATCCAGATCGGCGGCGACCACCAGCAACCGTACCTGGAATGGGCCGAGCGGAAACTGCTTCCCGCCCTGCGCGAACTGTGAGAGGGCGAGGACATCAACGATGAGCACGAAGCGCGCCGCCATCTTCGATGTCGACGGAACGCTCGTCGACACCAACCACCTGCACGTCGTCACCTGGTGGGAGGCCTTCCGGCAGGCCGGCCACCGCGTCCCCATGCGGGACATCCACCGGGCCGTGGGCCTGAGCAGCGGTGACCTGATCGAGCACCTGCTCGGCAAGGACCGCGACCCCGAGGACGACGAACAATTCGTCGCAGCCCACCACGCGCTCTACGCAACGTACTTCGACCGGTTGCCGGCACTGGACGCGGCCGGTGAACTGCTGCGCGCCCTCGCCGGCCGAGGCTGGGAGATCGTCCTGGCGAGCTCGGCGGGCGGCGCGGAACTCTCCGCGCTCCGCCGTGCCATCGACGCGGACGACGTCATCCTCGGGGCGGCGAGCGCGACGACGTCGCCGAAGGCAAACCCGCCCCCGACCCTGTCGAGCAGGCCAGAGAGCTCGCCGGAGTACCGAGCGAACGAGCGGTGTTCGTCGGCGACACGGTCTGGGACATGAAGGCCGCAGTGCGGGACGGGGTGACACCCCTGGCGGTCCTGTCCGGCGACATCCCGCGGACGGACCTGGAGTCGGCGGGCGCCCACGCGGTGTACCGAGACCCCGCCGACCTCCTCGACCGCCTGGACACCAGCGTCTTCGCGGACCGGGAATGACGGAAGCCGCCTTGGACGTTGCCGTTCGGGCACTCGCTCTCTCAGCAGATGGCACGACAGCCCCTGTCCCGAGCGGCCGGATTGCCCGGGACAGGGGCGAGCACACGCCCGATCCGGTTCAGCGTTCAGGCGGTCGCGCGGCCGAACTCGTGCACCAGGGCTTCGCAGAACGCCTTCAGGTCGTCCGGCTTACGGCTGGTGACAAGGGTGTTGGGGCCGCCGTCGCAGACCTTGACCTGTTCGTCCACCCAATTCCCGGCAGCGTTGCGGATGTCGGTGCGCAGGCTCGGCCATGAAGTGAGGTTGCGCCCGTGCAGCACATCGGCCTCGACGAGAATCCACGGGGCGTGACAAATAGCCGCCACCGGCTTGCCCGCGTCGAAGAATGCCTTCACGAAGGCTACAGCCCGCTCGTCCAGGCGCAGTTGGTCGGGGTTGGCGACTCCGCCAGGCAGCACCAGACCGTCGAACTCGTCCACGGACGCGTCCCGCACCACCTGGTCAACAGGGAAGGTGTCTCCCTTGTCGAGATGCCGGAAGGCCTGCACCTCTCCCGCCTTTGTGGACACGAGTACGGGGGTACCCCCGCTGCTCGCCACGGCGGCCCACGGCTCGGTGAGTTCGATCTGCTCGACGCCTTCCGGCGCCACGAGGAATGCGATGCGCATGTGCGTGGATCCTCTCCGTGCTGGATGCCCTGAGGAATAGTCGCGTCTGTGTGGATGCCCTGGGGGATGGTCGCGGTTGATGAGCCGCCGGCTCGGCGGCATTCGATCGACGAGGTGGCTGCGGCCCCGTCGCCGACGCCCGTGTCGATCCACAGGCTCCGTGGGATGCCGGTACGATCTACCGTTCGGCGCTGGGAACGGCGAGGGGCTCGCTCGGAGCCTCCTTCTTGGCCGATTCCATCTGTTCGCCCAGTTCGGTGAGCCGGTTGCGGCCCATGGTCTTGCGTACGTCGGGGAACCATTCCTGCTCCTCTTCCTCGACGTGGTGGCGGACGTTCTCTATGAGGACGGTCATCTTGGCGTCGAACCGCTCGTCCGCCGCATCGAGACCCTTCAGCTCGGAGAGCATCCACAGCACGACGTGATGTTCCTCGACGCTCTCCAGGACGTGGTCCTTGGTGTCGGGGGCGGCCTCCCGGGCGGCAGGGTAGAAGATCTCCTCTTCGATCCAGGTGTGGGTGGTGAGCTCCTCGATCACCTGATCGGCGATCTTCCGCTTCTCCGCGTGGGCGTTGGCCCCCGCCTTCTCGAACCGCTTGAAGAGCTTTTCCACCCTCTTGTGGTCTTCCTTGAGCAGCACGATCCCGTCCACGGCTTCTCCTCCGATCGCATTCGGACGGCTCGCTGCCGCCCGGGACCGAGTACCCCAGCGGCCGCGGATCGTCACAGGAGGCATGAGGTTGCCCGGAAAGTCGGCCCGGGCCGCGGTGTACGCCTGTGGGAGGGCTGCTGGTTCGCGCCTGGTTGCTGAAGGGCACGGCTACGCGGCGGCCCACGGCATCTTCGACGACCTCGCCGGGCGGCACTCGGTCCAAGCGGCGATGGCGCGCTGCTCCGGCCCGCTCGCCCCGGCGTTGGCGCGGGAAGTACCGATCAGGGCGGCAAGGAACCCTACGACGCCGCTGTGCTGTCGTCGCGAGCGAACGCGTCGGAGCGATCGGACGCGGATTGCGCGGTCCGCTGCCTGGGCGGGGCTTCGGCGGAGCTCTCGTGCTGGTCGAGAGCCGTCAGGAGGCCGGCCACCGTCAGGCCCGAGTCGGCCGGGTGTCGAAGGATGGTCCCGGGCTGGATGTGGTAGTGGTTCGTGCGCCCTTGCCGGGTGTGGTCCAGATAGCCGTCCTGCTCCAGATCGGAAATGATCTTCTGGACTGCCCGCTCGGTGAGCCGGCACCGTGCGGCGATGTCGCGGATCCGCGTGCCTTGCGCACCGGAGGCGATCGTGGCGAGGACTCGCGCGTGGTTGGTCAGAAAGGTCCAGCCGCTGTGTCCCTCGCGTACCTCAGTCATCCCCCCAGACTAGGCCTCTTCATTCACGCATTCAAAAGGGTGAAAGAAAGTTCCTGTATCTCTTGACGTGTAACCGGATGGAGAGTGAACCTGTATGCCATGCGAGAACATCCGCTTTCTCCCCCTGCGGGAAGCGGGGACGAAGCCGCCCGCGGTGCACTGGCCTGCGGCGCCAGGGTGGGAGGCGCGTCACCCTTCCTCGAGACCGCCGCGTATCCCGCCGGCTCACGGACACTGGTCGTCGTCGCCGGTGAGATCGACATCGATACCGCGCAGCCACTCCGACACAACCTGTGTGCCGCCCTGGCCCAGGCGTGCCAGGGACTGGACCTGGACCTCGCGCGGGTCGACTTCTGTGACTGTTCCGGCCTCCGGGTCCTGTTGCGCCTCCGGAGCCTTGCTCTCGCCCAGGGCAAGACGGTCCACATCCGCGCTGCTGGACGCGCTGTCGAGCGGCTGCTCATGCTCACGGGCACGGCATCTCTGTTCGCGCCCTCGAACGGTGCCGGTCCTCACCCGGACGGGAAGTACGAGAAGGACCTGCTCGCCGAGGTCATCGACCTGAAACGGGCGATGCGAAGCCGGCCGGTCATCGACCTCGCCCGCGGAGTCCTGATGGCCACGTTCAGGTTGAACGAGGAAGACGCCTGGGGCGTTCTCGTCGAGGTGTCCCAGCGCAGCAACACCAAACTTCGCCTCATCGCCGAGGAGTTGGTCGCGGCAATCACCGGCGATCCGCTGCCCGACCATCTGAAGCAGCAGATTTCCGCGGCGGTCGCCAAGGTCTCTGACCAAGCGCAGTCACGTTGTCGCCACCGGCGCCGCGGCTGGGTTCCGCCCGCCGCCAGAGCCGCGTCCCTGGAAAGCCACAGGCCATCGGCATGACCGCTTCCCGGCCACCGTGTCCTGGCGGCGACCGCGTCACCGATGCGGGTTCCGTGCGCGCCGGCCCCGCGCCCACGCGGAGACCCATATGGGAGACCCATATGACGGCCACGGCGACGGTGACGGCCCATAGGGCGGAGAAGGCCACGAGATCCACCCCTTGCGGACGCCGGCGCCTGGTTTGTCATCTGCCCCAGGGCCTGAACGTGCATCCGGCCCGCCGTGCAAGCGGTGTGGGCTGCCGCCTGTCCGGACGATCCGGTACATACCAACCCAGTAGCCAACGGTCATTCTTTGCCTTCGTCGAGGCGGCGCAGGTCTTCCTCGTCCCATGTGCGGGTGTCGCGCGGCTGGGTGTAGGGCTCGGCATCGGGCGGGAGCCCGCCGGCGATAGCCCGCTGGCGTACCGCCTCCGCGTCGAATTCCAGACCGAGGAGGATGGCCAGGTTGCTGATCCACAGCCACATCAGGAAGACGACGACACCGGCCATCGTGCCGTAGGTCTTGTTGTACGAGGCGAAGTTGGCCACGTAGAACGCGAATCCGGCGGAGGCGATCATCCAGAGCACCAGGGGCAGGAAACTGCCCGGAGTGATCCACTTGAATCCCTTCACCTTCGCGTTCGGGCTCGCCCAGTACAGGATCGCGATCATCACCGTGACCAGAACGACCAGGACGGGCCACTTGGCGATCGACCACACGGTCAGCGCGGTGTCCCCGATCCCCAGCGCCGTGCCGACCTGGCGGGCCACGCCACCGGTGAACACCACGATCAGCGCACTGACCACCGCCAGCACCATCAGTACGACCGTCACACCGACGCGCACCGGCAGGATCTTCCACACCGGGCGGCCCTCGGGCATGTCATAGACGACGTTCGCGGCGCGGATGAACGCCGCGACATAGCCCGAGGCCGACCGCACCGCCACCACCAGACCGACGATCGCCACGATGGAGCCGAGGCCGGCGTTGCCCTGCAGCTGTTCCACCGCGCCGGTGAGGATGTCGCGGGCCGAGCCGGGGGTGAGCTGTTTGAGATTGTCGAGCACCCGGTCCGCGGTCGACTTGCCGGTGATGCCCAGCAGGGAGACCAGGACCAGCAGGGCCGGGAACAAGGCGAGCACCCCGTAGTCCGTGAGCGCGGCCGCCCGGTCGGTCAGCTCGTCCTTCTTGAACTCCCGCAGGCTCCCGCTGAACACCTTGCCCCAGGCTCTGCGGGGCAGCTCTGTCAGCGTATCCGGGGCCTGCCGCTCTACTTCAGGGGCGGGTCCGGCCTCGTCCGGCGGCGGCTTGTCGTCACTGTCGTGACTGCTTTGTCCGCGAAGATGTATTTTCGCCATGCCCGCCGAGTACCCCGGCCGACGCACCTGAAGTGCTCAGCCGACCCGGGCTGCAACAGGCAAAGCGCCCGGAGAACGCGTGGCCAGCGATGCTGCACCGGCTCTGCCGATGCCGGGCCTGCCGTCGACGCCGCGGGCGGGTTGTCAGCGCTGCCCCTTGCGGTCGCGCTGGTGCAGTCGGTTCTGCAGGTGGGACAGGGCGCCCGTGCGCTGTCGGCGCAGGGCGGCCCGGGCGGCGTTGGCTCCGGGGGCGCCATGGACTCCTCCGCCCGGGTGCGCGGAGGCGGAGGCGAGGTAGAGGCCGGCGACGGGTGTCTCCGGGCGGCCGGTGCCGGGTGTGGGGCGGAAGACGAACTGCTGGTGCAGGGCCGTGGTGCCGCCGTTGATGGCGCCGCCGTGGAGGTTGGCGTCCATGCTCTGCAGTGTGGGCGGGGCGAGGACGCGCCGGGCCCTGATGAGGCCGCGGAAACCGGGGGCATAGCGCTCGACCTGCGCCTCGACACGATCTGCCATCGCTTCCTGCTCCCGGGCATCCCACGAGCCGGTCAGCCCGTCGTTTCCCGCGTCGCCCCGAACTCGGTGGGGTACGTGCGTGTAGGCCCAGGCGGACTCGGTGCCCTGTGGCGAACGGCTGGGGTCGGTGGTGGTCATCTGGCCGAAGAGGGCGAAGGGTTCGTCGGGGACGCGGCCCATGGCGATCTGCGCGGCGAAGCGGGTGAGGCCGTCCACGCCGTCTGCGAGGTGCACGGTTCCCGCCTGCGCGGCCTCCGGGCAGGACCAGGGCACCGGGCTGTTCAGTGCCCAGTCGACCTTGAACGTGGCGAAGTCCCACTGGAAGCGTTTCAGGTCGGTGAGCAGCTGCCCGGGCAGATGCCGTTCGGCGACCAGAGAGCCGTAGAGCGCGGGAGCGGACACATCGGCCAGGATCGCCTTGCGGGCCGGAACCCCCTCGCCGCCCGCAGTACGGACGCCGACGGCGCGGCCGCCGCGAACGACGACCTCGGTGACCTGTTCCCCGCAGCGGACGGTCCCGCCGCGCCGCGTCAGCCGACGGACGAGAGCAGCCGTGAGCGCCCCGGAGCCGCCGGTGGGAACAGGGAAGCCGTAGGTCTGGCCGAGCATGGACATGAGCCAGCCGAAGCCGCCGCTGCCTGCCGCCTCCGGTGCGAGGTCGGCGTGCAGGGCATTGCCCGCGAGGAGAAGCCTGCCGCCCTCGCCGCGGAACTCCTCCTCTCCCAGACGCCGCACCGGCATCAGCATCGTCCTGGCCATTCGCAGCCCGCCCGCCGCGCGCAGCCGCAGGGCCAGCCGGGCTCCCGCGCGGACTGGCGGGAACGGCGTGAAGAGGGCGTCGAGGAGGTCGGCCCGCAACGTCTCCCAGACCTCCCGCAGCTCCTTCCACGCGGCCCCGTCGCCGGGGGCGAACGCCTCCAGGCTCGCGGCCGTCTCCTCCAGGTCACGGCTGAGAACGGCACAGCGCCCGTCCCGCAAAGGATGGGCGAGCACCTTCGGGGCGTGGCTCCAGGTCAGCCCTTCCCGCTCCAGATGCAGGCCGGCCAGGACCGGGGAGGCGGCGGCGAGGGGGTAGAAGGCGCTGAAGAGGTCGCTGGCGAAGTCGGGGTCGACCCCCCGGTCGTGCCGGACCGCTCCTCCGGGCTCGTCCTGGGCCTCCAGGATTTCCACGCTCCAGCCCGCGTCGGCCAGGAGGTTTGCCGCGACCAGCCCATTGGCGCCCGCCCCGATCACTACAGCGTCCGGCATGACACGCTCCCGGCTCGGTGGGTCGCCGCGCCCGGTGGAGCGGCTGTCCCCAGATCTCGGTGCCGTTTCAGGCCTTGATCGGTCGTCGCCGCACGGAAGTGGTGCGGGCCGGGTCCTCGTCCCCCTCGCACAGCCGGGCGAGGCGGCCCAACATGGCGCGGTTCCTTATTTGCTGCGCCACCTCCAGGAGGCCGTTGTGCAAGGCGCCTCCGGCGCCGCGCAGGGGGTGTTCATCGAGGATGATCAGTGTGTGCTCGCCCCAGGGCCGCAGTTCCATCGCGATCCTCGCGGTCCCCAGCGGTCCGCTGTCCGCTTCCAGCTCGAGGACGGAGGTCGGCTCACTGCGGCGTACGACGGTCCGGTTGTGCAGGGTGAGCGGCCCGATCTTGATCTCGTAGCGGAGGGCAGCCCCCAGTTCGGGCCACCGTCCCCCGTCCAGCTCGGCCCGTGAAGGGCCCACGACCCAGTCCCCGTACCGTTCGACGTCGGACAGGACCTCCCAGACGTCCTGAGGAGACTTTCTGATCAGCCGGTGCCGTACGGCCATGCGTTCCTCCGCCGTTGGAGTGTCAGGTCCCTTGCTGCGCGTTTCCACGCTAGGCCCGGGTAGACACTCCCGCTCGGGGACGCATTCCGGTGCCGTCGGTCAGCTACCGGAGTACAGCCCGCCGTGACAGGGGCATCCTGGCCAGGGCGCCAGGCTGTTCTATGCGGAGGAGCCATGTCCGTCGGGAGTCCCCTGGCCGGCCGTACGGCGGTCGTGCCCCGAGCCGGCTGGGTCTCGGGGCCGAGATGGCCCAGGCGCCGGTGCGGTGCCCGGTGGTGCTGCTGGGGCTGGAGTGGGCGGGCATGGCACCGCCGAGGGAACGGTTCCCCGGCGTATGGGGCGCTCGCCGCTGTGTTGGCGCGACGGGTGCGGACCGGGCCGCCCGGCAGGCGGCCGACGCCCGGATACGGGCCGGATGGAGTGAGTTCCCGTTCCGTGTTTTTCCGAGCCGGGCCGGGGGCTCGGCAGCGTCAGCGTGACTTGGCATTGTGCTGATCATGGACGGCTACGAGCATCTTGACCTCGATGAGATCGACTTCGCTTCCCTTTCCTGGTCTCGGATGGTGCTGCCGATGTCCGCAGCCGAGCCGACCCACGCCTGCCCGATCCCCCGAAGACAGGTGGGTCCCGCGATCAGAGGGGCGCAGCCCAGGTCAGCCGCTGCGGTGCGGCGTTGTGTCAGGTGACCAGCAGGCGGTTGAAGAACGAACGGTAGTGCTGCAGCGCCAGGCGCAGGTCTTCGGTATTCGCCTGTTCGCCTCGGTTCCACTGTCCTTCCAGTTCCTGTTTGTGGTCGGCGAATGTGGCGGCCAGCCTTTGCATCACGTCGGCGACGAGCGCGTCGGCGGTGTGCACGGCGTCGCGCGGGTCGTCGACGAATCTGTTCTGTACTTCCTGCCAGCGGGTGCGGAACCCTTCCTCGTCCTCTGCGCTGAGTAGCTGCGGGAGGTCCTCCTCGGCTTGGGCGCCCTGGCCCGAGCTCTGGGTGCTGACGTCGGCCTCCGCGGTCCTGTCTTCAACGGGTCTGCCGGGCGTGTCCGTGCTCTCGCCGGGGAAAGTGGGAACATCGGCCTGCTCCTGCGTGCCGGCTGTGCCCTTTTGTGTGGACCGGTCGCGGGGCTGGGCGAGGTCGTCGGTGGACAGGCCGCTCGCTGTTGCGGTAGCCGGTGTGTCTTTGCGTTGCATGTCTCCTCCGTTCCCGGACGCCGGGGTGGCGGCCCGTTCGCTGAGCCGTTCAGGCCGGAGCACGGCGGGATTGCCCGCCGTCGGCGAGCAGTTCGTCGAACAGGGAGCGGTAGTGCACCATCGCCCCCCGCAGCTGTTCTGTGGTCGCCTCGTGGCGGGTGCTGAGGACGTCGACGTCGTGGGCGGCCCGATAGTGCTCGAGCGTGCGGCCGTGCTCGACCGAGAGGTCCTTGAGCTGTTGCTCGAAGTCCTGGGTGGGGTAGCCGCGTTCGTGCATCAGGGAGGTCACCAGGTGGTCCGCGTCGTGCACGGCGGCCTCCGGTCGGTCCACGAACTCGTCCTGCACGCTGGTCCAGTCCCGCGTGTACCGCTCCCTGACACTGCTGTCCAGCGGCTTGATGTCCAGCGCGTCGTGCCGCTTCTCGCGGGCTCTGAGTTCGCGCTCTCCGGCCGTGCGGCTGTCGGCGTCCTCGATCGTGCGCGCGTACTCCGGGCCGAAGCGCTCGCGCAGTTTCCGGCGGCGCATGAGGAGCGAAACCGCGACGGCCGCCAAGGCGATCACCACCACGACGGGAATGACGATTGCCAGAAGTGTCCCTGTCGACATGGGGTCGAACCCCCTCACGGGTGCGCCATATGTTCTTATTTGGGCGGGTTCCCTCACTTTTATCACTGAAACGAGGCCGTGTGGTTGGCACGGACGGCAGCGGCGGGTGGCGGCCAACGCGAGCACGGCAGTGAATCGACGCAACGCTCAGCGCCTGCAGGCCGGGTCCGACCGTCAGACGCAGGCGGCGCGATGTCTTCCGGCGAAGTCGTGATCGCTCGTCCGGGCGGCAGCTCGTGATTCCTGTAGGCCTTCGGGCGCGCAGGACGAGGGGCGCGGGCACCGGCGAGTGAGGGGCTGTCCGGATGTCAGTGCAGGATGCTCACGGCGCGGGCGATGACGAGGAGTGATGTAAGGAGGGCGGAGATGCTTTCGATGCTCATCATGAGTTTGGCGCGGGTGGTGAGCGGCATGGTGTCCGTCGGGCTGAAGGCCGTTGAGTTCGTGACGGACACGTAGAGGTAGTCGACCAGGGTGGGGACCCAGTCGGAGGAGCCGCTGGCGCCGTCGGCGACTTCCTCGACAGCGTCGTCGTTCTCGTCTTGGGAGAAGCGGAAATCCGCCAGCGGGAGCTCGGCGCGCGGTGCCTGTGTGCGGCTGACGGGGCCGCCTCGGTCCAGTTCCCAGAACGCGAGACCGAAGACGATGATGTTGGTGAGCCAGACCTGCAGGGCGGCCACCAGGAGCTCGCGTCCGTCCTTCACTCCTGCGTGCACCAATTCGTCGATCAGGATGGCGAGCGCGACGAGGTTGCTCGCAGCGATGACGGCGACGAGGGCCAGCGACAGGATGCGGAACATTCTGGTCTGACGGGTCAGCCGCCTGGGGTTGATCGCGATGAGCGGAATGAGGAGCAGGACCTCAAGAGTGGGCAGCACGTATCGGGGTGCGATGAGCAGCTGCTGCGGCAATGCGAGGTAGAGGGCGATGGCGGCGAGGGTGGCCAATACTCCGGGAAGTCTCGCCTCACCTCGTCGTTCATGACGAGGGTGCCGTGTCCGGGCGTCAGCGCGGCTCTGCGCCATGATCCGCTCTCCCCGTCATCTCTTGACGATCTCGGAGGAGTCTAGCCGGAGGCTGGATGGTGGTGATTTTCCGCGGCTCTGGCCGGGGAATCTGCCTGCAGCTGTGCACCCCTGTGGCAGCAACTTCCCTCAATCGCCGACCGGTTGACTCCCGAAGGCCCGTGGTACTCGCCTTCCATGGTCCAGAGGGCGGAGGAGAGGGGAGAGCGCCACAGACCTAACGTGATGAGGTCTCCACGGTTCGAGGGGATTGACACCGGTGGCTGCTCGGCGGACCGCACCTCTAGTGCAATTCTGAGCCAGCCAGGCGAGGACGGTGCCCGGATCTTCTGCAACGCAACGAGACTCGACTGACCCGTCGTTCCTAACGGGACTGCTGTTAATGGGAGTGCAAGAGGGGTACTCAGGGGCCAGGTCGACCAGGTGGCCTTCCCTGTTGGGGACTGGCTCGGCTCAGGTTTCCCTGGTTCGGCCACTTGTGCCGGGGAAACCGTCCAACCGCTGCGCTCGGTGCCTGCCCTGCTGCAAGGAGGCGGTGGAAGCGGAAGGGTTGTCGACGTAGAACTTCGGCGGACTCTGCGCCGGAGCCCCTGTGAGTAGGGTGAGAGGCGGACCGAGCTGCGCAGGCGATGCGCGGGTGTTTGAGGCAGGCGTACTTGAGTGGCGCCTCAGCCGCTGGAACATCTCCTGCACCCTTGCCGATACGGCTCTGGACCCGACGCATGCCGGGGGCATCGGCGTGACGATCCGGCTTGATCACCGGCCTGTGACCGTGGGCGGCGCGGGACAAGCGGTTCCCCCGCTGGATGAGAGCCGTCACCGGCATGCTCGGTGAGATCCGCGGGGTGACCGTCCCGCTTGTGCGGCGGCCTGCGGGTCCGTTCCTTGGCCGGAGACCGCTCTGAGCGGCCGGGTGTCGGTGCGCACCAGCTGGACTGGCTGTCGGGGAGGGCTGGGCCAGGTGCCCGGTTTGTTGTGACCCGAGCGGGATATGTGTGGGGAGCATCGGAGGCCGAACCGGGGGAGGACAGGGCCGAGGAGGCCTATCTGTATCCGGCCGTGGGGGAGTTTTTGGCCGGACAGCGACAACGTCGCCGACAAGGAGCTCGAGGACCATGCCGAAGCCGAGCGGACGATGAAGGAGCTCGAGAGCCTCGACGCGGATGAACCGGGTTCTGACCTCCTGATCGGCGAGCTGGTGACCGGGATCCGCTCGCACATCCGCGACGAGGAGGACTACCTGTTCCCCCGGCTGCGGCAGACGGCATCTGAGGATGCGCGCATGAAAGTGGGCGACCAGGTCCGGCGGGGCAAGAAGACCGCCCCGACCCGGCCGCATCCGTCCGCTCCGGATAATCCCGCCCCGCCCGGCATTCCTCGGTGGTGGGCCGGCCTTTGGCCCGCTCTGGGGAGGCACGAGAACGGGCTTTCCGGGCCGGACGGGGTGGGGCGGAGGATGTAGCGCGCAGTCGGGAAGGCGGTGTTTACGGTCATGGCTGAGGGGCACACGAGAATTCGTGCTTCGGACCGAAGGCGCACGCCCCGCGGGGATTCCGTTCTCCCTGCCTGCTGCGGTTTCCTTCGGCGGGCAGGGCAGACCTCCCGCGCGGCGAACCTCTGACAGACACGGTTCAGGCCGCGCTCGGTATCTGGCTCCGGGCTCCGTCCTGAACCCCGCGTTCAGGAGCGATCTCCGTGCTCACTGATATGAACTCAGCAGACTGTTCGCAGGTCGACAGCACCTCTGTCTCCCTTCTCACTGGGAGCGCACGCCGAACCCACGACGACTCCCCCCAGACTGCCGCGCTCTTCGAGCGGCTGGCGGAACTGGGCGAGGGGCCGGAACGGGATGCCGTGCGCGATGAGGTCGTGAGGGCCTGGCTGCCCATGGCGCACCGTATCGCCGGCCGGTTCCGTGACCGCGGTGAAGCCATGGAAGACCTGCGCCAGGTGGCAGCACTCGGGCTGGTCAAGGCCGTCGACCGCTTCGAGCCCGGCCGGGGGGGCCTTCGAGAGTTACGCCGTGCCGACCATCACCGGCGAGGTGAAACGGCACTTCCGGGACCGCACGTGGGCCCTACGGGTGCCCCGCCGGGTGCAGGAGCTGCGCAACCAGGTCCGTCTGGCACGCCGCGAGCTCACCCAACGCCCCGGCAGCCCCCAGCCCACCCCCGCCGACATCGCCGCCCGCACCGGCCTCACGGAGGACGAGGTCGCCACGGGTCTGGAAGCGCTGGAGAGCTACAGCACCCTCTCACTGGACGCCGAACTGGCCACCGACGACGACGCGTACAGCCTCGCCGACATCCTGGGCGTCACCGACCCCTCCTACGACGTCATCGTCGACCGCGAGGCGGCCAGGAAGGCGTTGTGCAGGCTCCCCGAACGTGAGCGGACCGTCCTCTACATGCGCTTCTTCCAGGACATGACACAAAGCCGCATAGCCGATCAGCTGGGGTACTCCCAGATGCACATCTCGCGGCTCATCACCCGCAGCTGCGCCCATGTACGCAGTGAGGTGCTGGGAGAGTGCGAGTGCCGCAGCCGCTCCGGCAGCGCCTCCGCGGCGTGAGGACTGCTCCACTCCCAGGGCCGGGTGGCCGCTTCCTCAAGCCCCATGCACGCTGTCATGACAGTTCCCACAACACCAGAAGGCCTCAGCCCCAAGGAGTCGCACCGATGTTGATGCCCCTCCCCGTCACTCTGTACCAGCGGGTCGCGGAATACGAGTTGCTCCTCGCCGAGGAATCGCCCGACGGCGCGACGCCCCCCAGCCAGCGCCTGCGGGACCTCGCCTACACCCTGTGCGTGTCCACCGGAACCCGCGAAGTCACAGACGCCCTCGATACCGCCCGCTCCTACCTGGCCAAGGCGGCCGCCACACCCGTCACAAACTCCCCGGCCGCCACGAGACTCCGAGCCGAACGCCGACCGGCTTCTGCACTTCCCAAGCCCGCAGCCATCGGAACGACCAGTACGGCCAGTTTCCAGTGCGACGCCGGCGAAGCGTCTGCCGGTCGCCGCGATGACATCCTGCGCCCCAGGCACCGGCCCACGGCACCCCATGCCGCGGGCGCAGGAAAGGCAACGGAGGGTGAGGCCTGAGACTCGCCATCCGGGCCGAGAGGCCGCCCTGTCGTTGAGGAAAGGAAGTCATGCGTATGGGTCGCCGTTCGACGCTCACCCGCTGGCAGAGCTGGCGCTCCGGGCCCACGCTTCGCATTCCGCCCGGGGCGGACGACGTGGAGAACGCCAACCGCAGGTTCCTGCTCTACGGCGTCCTGCCGCTGTGGTTCGTCCCGGCCGTCGCCGACTGGGTGATGCACCGCCGCTCGGACATCGAGCACACCAGTGGCGTACGGGAATCAGCGGTGCACGCCCTCATGATGACCGAGGCCGGCATCCCGGTGGTCGCGGGCCTGACCGCCAGGGTCAACCCGCTGGTGCTCTCGCTCATGGGCGGCGCGGCCCTCGCACACGGGGCCACCGCACTGTGGGACGTGTCTCTGGCCACCGACAAGCGTGAGGTACGGCCTGTCGAACAGCACATCCACAGCTTTCTGGAAGTGCTGCCCTTGACCGCGGCCGCTTTCACCACGTGCCTGCACTGGGACCAGGTCCGTGAGGTGACGAAGGGCGCTGGCCACACCGACGACTGGAAGCTCCTTCCCAAGCAGCGCCCGCTGCCGGCCCGCTACCTCGCCGCGATCGCCGCCGGGGTCGGACTGTGTGTCGTCCTGCCGTACGCGGAAGAGATGATCCGCTGCGTACGGGCCCGCCGTGACCGTGACCACCTGCGGTAGTGGCGGGTTTGTTCCTCCCGGGCCGTTCTCCAGAGGTGTCGGCCGCGGTGTGACGCGCACTCTGAATCAATCGAGCGCGGTGGGGAGTTCCCGGTGGAAGGGGTGGCCTCCTGCAGTCGAGGTCACCGTGGCGGCGGTCAGGATGGTCGCCTCGCTCCTTCGCTGGCCGGCAGCCTGCCACCCGGCCCTCACCAACGCACCGCAGGTGGGTGAGCTGAAAGAGGGTTGACTCGACGAAGGCCGCCCCGGCTTTGGGTCGCGTGAGGGGGAGAGCCGTGTTGTACCAATCATTGCCGTGGGGCTCGCGGGAGGGCGAAGGCGGAGCAGACTGGGAGCGGCGGATACCTGGTCCCCTGTCATCCAAGGAGAGTGGAGAACAGGGGACCAGGGGGAACAGTTCGTCGGTGAGGCGGCCGCGTGAGAACGGCGTGGTGGCTGTCCCTCCACGCCGTCGTTCTCCCTCCGGTCGTCCTCACCGGCTTTCCCGGGGACGCGCGGGAGCGTCGTCCCGGGCTTCAACCGGCCGGTGAGGACGGCCGGAGGGCTGGAACCGGGCGGTCTGTGGTCCGGTTCCAGCCTGCCCTCGGTGGTGCCCGCCCGGTGCGGGCGAGGTACACCGAGCGCCGGCACGGACACAGAACTTGGTCCCAACTCCCCTTGTACAAGAAAAGGTTGGCATCCTCATGGACCTAGAGGCCCGGGATTCCCGCCTGCTCCCACACAAGCCGTGTGGGCTGCTTCGGGTGGGTTCCTGCTCCGCTGCGCGGTGCGGGCACGGGTGCCCGTCTTACCTACGTTCCACGGGCTGATAACGCCAGTCCGGCGGCCGGGCGACATCGACCGCCTAAACAGATCCAGCCGCTCACGGCAGCCGCCCGCCTGCACAGGGGTGTCGGCCGTCAGGAGTTCCGGGGTCGGGCGGGCGTATTCACTCGGTGGTGAGCATGCCGGTCCGGAGCTTGGTGAGGGTGCGGTTGAGGAGGCGCGAGACGTGCATCTGGGAGACGCCGAGGTGTTCGCCGATCTGGGCCTGGGTGAGTTCGTCGACGAAGCGCATGTGGATGATGCGCCGTTCCCGGCCGTCGAGTTCGGCGATCAGCGGGGCGAGGGCGTTGAAGTCCTCGACGAGTTCGAGGGCCTGATCGTCGGTGCCGATGAAATCGGCGAGCGCAGCCTCACCGTCTTCGCTGGAGTTGATGGCGGCGTCGAGGGAGGAGGAGGTGTAGCCGTTGGAGGCCTTGCGGGCCTCGATGACTTCTTCCTCGGACAGCGACATCAGTTCGGAAAGTTCCCGCGTGCTGGGGGTGCGGCCGAGCCGGCTGCGCAGCTCCTCGGTGGCCTTGGCGAGCGCCACGCGTGCTTCCTGCAGGCGGCGCGGGACATGGACGGCCCACGTGGTGTCGCGGAAGAAGCGCTTGATCTCGCCGACGATGTAGGGAACGGCGAAGGAGGTGAACTCGACCTCACGGGACAGCTCGAAACGGTCGATGGCCTTGATGAGGCCGATGGTGCCGACCTGGACGACGTCTTCCATCTCGTCCTGGCCGCGGCTGCGGAAACGCGAGGCCGCGAACTGGACGAGGGTGATGTTCATTTCGATGAGGGTGTTGCGCGCGTACTGGTACTCGGGCGTGCCCTCTTCCAGGACGGCGAGCTGGTCGAAGAACAGCTGCGACAGCTCACGGGCGTCCTTCGGAGCGATCTGCGACGGGTCACTGATCTCCGGCAGCACGACGGCCTGCGCCTCGATCGTCTCGGTCACCGTCATGCTCGTCCCCTCCTACGTGATCCAGCCTCAGATGCCGTACCGCCTGCTCCTGAGCGGCCAGAGACGGCGTACCCCCGCTTGAGGCATGCATGCCAGATGTTTCACGGTAGACCTGCCACCCCGTCTCAGGAGTGAAAGCGGAACGGAGGTTAACCCATTGCGCCTGCGAGGTCCGACGTGGGCCTTTCCGACCCCCGGGATACCGCGCGGGCGAAGCCTCTGGTGCACGATCTCTTCAGTCAGTCCGCCGAGCAGTGCACCACGCGACGTCAGGACTGTTCCTGTGCGGTCGTTTCCCTGGCAAGGAGTGCCACCCGACGCTGACGCCGTGAGGCGCGGGCGAGGTGGTTGGTCATGGGTCAGTCGAAGTCTCCGGTGCCGTTCAGGCCGAGCCCCTGACGAAGGCCCGGACGCTCTCGCGTGCGCCGGCGGTGGATGCCGCGGGCCGGTCCGGTGGGGCGTCGGCACTCATCGTGTCCATCAAGGTCCCTCAAGCCTGCGCGGTTCAATGCCCGGTGTGGGCGCCGTGCTTATGCCCTGGCCCGCAGGCCGGTAACCAGGCCGGCCCTTCCGTCGTCGCCGTTCGAGGTGGACTTGCTCTCTCTCGAACACGCGAAAATCTATGGTGGCTGGAGTAGACATTGGAAGATCGCGTCATTATGGTTTCTCTCGTAGTCGAAATCAGCAGGGCCCGGCAGACACGAACTGTCGGGCAGTGGTGCAGGTAGTGGCAGTGCAGGGCGGTGCGGTGGTGGAGTCGCGAAGCCAGGCTCGTGCAGGACGGCGACGAGGCTGACGACCGGACCGGGTGGCCCGCAGTGATCAGGGGCCGCCGCGAGCAGGACCGCAGTAGAGGCAAGTGCATTACCCGTTGGTGCAGTTCGCAGTACTCAGCAGTGAAGTCAGTGCGTGGTACCTCGGTGAAGGCGTCGGCTGCGGGCGCGCGCACCGGGACGTTCGGCAGTGGGGTTCTAAGCCTGAGCAGTTGTCGCAGGACGGGCGACGGGGCTGGCTGCCGAAGAGTGACGCTTCCTCGGGTCGCAACGAAAAACGCAGTAGAGCAGTGCCGGAAGTACGCAGTCCCCCCTTTGGTAAGTGTTGGTCACGAGGGAAAGAACGGAGGGGCCGAAGCGCCATCAGGATCGCCCGGGCGTATTGCTGAGCCCGGGTACCGCAGGACATCGATAGTGAGGTGGTCTCCGGTCAGGCAACCGCGATCCCCGCGCACCCGGCAGCAGTCCGGTCGGGCCCGCGGAAACAGAAGGCTGGCGCAGTATCCGCGCCGGTAGATGGTGTAGCAGTTCCTTCGGGGCCTTGGTGCCGTACGGCACCAAGGCCCCTCCACGCGTTCCGCAGAGAGGTGCAATGACAGCAGACGGCTCGTTCGGCCGGCTCGACGATGACGACTACCCCGCTTACACGATGGGCCGGGCCGCCGAACTCCTCGGCACCACCCAGGGCTTCCTCCGTGCGATCGGCGAAGCCCGCCTGATCACCCCGCTGCGCTCCGCGGGCGGCCACCGCCGCTACTCCCGCTACCAGCTGCGCATCGCCGCCCGCGCCCGGGAACTGGTCGACCAGGGCATGCCGATCGAGGCCGCCTGCCGCATCGTCATCCTCGAGGACCAGCTCGAAGAGGCCCAGCGCATCAACGACGAACACCGCCGTGCTTCCCAGTCGGCGGATCCAATGGCCCCTGCCTGAGGGGTCTGGCGCCTTGGGGCTTCCCCGCTCCCGCGCGGACGCGAAAGGGCCGGCCGGAGACACTCCGGCCGGCCCCTGGCTCGCGCCGGGGCGCTGATGTCAGATGCTGCGCCGGTTCTGGTAGTAGCTGCCGACCTGATCGTGATAGCCGGCGTCACCGGTGTGCTTGTCCTTGTCGAACTCAGGAGAGTCCTTGATCTGGTCCTTGGTGAGCGCGACGTAGATCTTCCGCTCGGCCTGGTCGACCGACTGCACGGTGCCGGCCGGGAGGAGAACGTGCTTGCCGAAGATCCACACGCCGGTGTCGACGACGAGGTAGGAGGAGTCGACGTCGTCCGAGTGCTTGTCGACCTTCCCGATACTGCCGTCGGTCGCCTCGACCTTGTATCCGGTCAGGTCGGTGCCCCCGGTGTAGCCGGTGGTCGGCTGGTAGCCCCAGATGTTGTCACTCATAAAGTCCCTCCTCAATGAATCAATCGAATGCCGCCCACAGTCGAGCTGCGGACTCGTTGAGATGGAGCGTCGTCACCATTGACGCTTCCGGGAGTTCGGGTTCCCAGGCTTCTTGCGCCTATACATGCGCGCTGCGGAAAGAGTGAAGGACCGGAGACGGCGTGCTGGAGGGTCCTGGTTCCTGGCGTCACAGCGGCCTCCGGCCATGGCTTCCAGCTACCCCGAACCGGAAGAATCACCACTTTCGTCCTGCAATCGCCGGGATGGGGGATGGGGTGGGGCCCGACGCCGTAGCGTCGGGCCCCACCCCATGACGATGTGCTGTTCAGGCCGTCTACCAGCGGTACCAGCGGCCACGCCGGCCACCGCTTGCTGTCGGACGGATCACGAAGCCGAGGACCCACACGATCAGCACGATCACGGCGATCCACCACAGCGCCTTCAGTGCGAAACCGGCACCGAAGAGGATCAGGGCGAGCAGAAGAACAAGAAGAACAGGAACCATGGTTATCAACCTCCAGACCGTCGTGTGCCCTGCGGATCGATCTCCATTCCTGCGGATCTTACGTATTCCTTATCCGTCCACGGCTGCGAATGCGCGGCAGTCTTCGGGTTGGTTTGAGGATGCGAACCCGGGGTGACACGGAGGGCGTACTTGAGTTCCGAATGAGGCAGGGGTGAGTGGTTGTGGCTGCGGAGAAGAAGGCTCAGGCCAAGGGCGGGCAGGCCGAAGGCAAGATCAAGAAGGTCGTCGGGGGTGCGGTGGGCAACGAGTCCCTGAAGGCCGAGGGGCGTGCCGAGGAGTCCAAGGGCGACCTGCGCGCGGCCAAGGAGAAGGCCAAGGACGCCGTCCGGCCCAAGTAGGCGTGGAGCACTTCTGATCCCGGCAGCCCGTCGGCTGCCGGGATTTGTGCTGCTGGTGCCGACTCCGCTTTCGCGACGGATGAACAGAGGGGCTACGTCATCAGCCCGCGACGGCACTGCGACCAAGAAAGGGCGCATGGCTGGGGTTCGATGTGCTCCCGCTGCGGCCGAACGGTGGCAAGGTCACGACGCAGCGCACCGCGGACATGTGCGCTGCGTTCTGGGTGCCGACACCGGCACCGGGCGGTCAGGCGGCCCGGATGAGCTGGGCCCGTCCGAACAGCAGGGCGTAGCCGTCGGGGAGCTGTCCGATGATCCGGGCGGTCAGGTCGTCACCGGCGATGCGACCCACGGCGCCGAGGACCGATCCGGTGTCCCAACGGGTCGTCGCCGGGGTGCCGCCGGTTCGCTCAGCGAGGTCCTTCACGAAGCCCCAGCCGGTCAGCGGGCTGCTCGTAGGGGGCTGCGAGGAGAAGTGGCAGGCTGCTTCCTGAGGGAGGCGAGCGGCGAGTTCCATCCGCTCGGTGCCTGTCAACTGGCGGCCGAGGGCTTCGAGCACTCGGCGTACGACGCGTTCTGCGTGGCGGCGGGTGGGGTAGGCGCCGTCGTGGCGCACCTTTTCCAGCAGCTGGTCAAAGGTGACGGTTGCCGTTGGGGGAGGGGGCGCGGGGGGAGAGAGAAGAGTCATGAGGGCTTCGGCTTTCCTTGCGTGACCGTCTTCCTGCGGGAGAGCGGCTGTTCCGTGTGAACCCTGTTCTTCGCGGAGGTCGGTTGTCCGGCGTGGAGTGAGGGGGCCGGTGCCGCCGGGGCCCAGGCGGGATTGCGGGCGAACCGTCCTGGGCCCGACCGGCGGACGTGTGACCGGCGGATCAGCTGTCGAGTACCTTGCGTTCGCCGGTGCCGCGCACGCTGATCTTGCGGGGCTTGGCCCGCTCCGCGATCGGGATGCGGAGGGTCAGGACGCCGGCCTCGTAGTCCGCGGAGATGTGCTCGGTGTCGAGGGCGTCGGCCAGGACGAGCTGGCGGGAGAAGACACCCAGAGGCCGCTCGGCCAGTTCCGTCTGGGCGCTCTCCGAACGCGGCAGCGGGCGTCGCTCCGCCTTCACGGTGAGCATGTTCCGCTCGACGTCGATGTCGAGGGCGTCGGGGTCGATGCCCGGCAGGTCGAAGGCGATGACGTACTGGTCGCCGTCTCGGTAGGCGTCCATCGGCATCGCGGACGGGCGGGACCACGTTCCTGGACCCATCAGATGCTGGGCCAGCCGGTCGAGTTCCCGGAACGGGTCAGTGCGCATCAACACGGGATACACCTCCAGATGAGTTCAGGCAGTTGCTGCCAATGCGCTTCACCTGACACCGTTGTAACATGTCATCCAAACGACGACAAGTAAAACGTCATCCAGAAGATGACGATGCTGAAGAGGAGGGGAGAGTGAGCGGCAAACTTCCGGCGCCGGAATCGTTCGCGGCGACGGTCACGGCCCTCGAGGCCCTCGCGCAGGCCCTGCAGACCGCACAGTCCGCAAGGACCGCCGCACCCGACGATCCCCAAGGTGCCCTCGCTGCACTGCTCCTCCTGCGGCAGGTTCGTGAACAGCTGGCCGGCTGGGAGCCGGGACTGATCGAAGCGGCGCGGCAGGCGGGCGCGAGCTGGGCCGATCTGGCCCACCCGCTCGGCGTCTCCAGCCGCCAGGCCGCCGAACGCCGCTACCTGCGCGTGCGTCCCGGTGAAGCGGGCGCCACCAAGGAACAGCGGGTGCAGGCCACCCGCGGCCGGCGCGCGGCAGACCGCTCCGTAGCTGCCTGGGCCCACGACCACGCCGCCGCACTCCGCCGGCTCGCCGGGACCATCACCGCCCTGACAGACCTCCCCGGCACCGCGACGAGCGCCATCACCGCTCTCCATGCCGCCCTCGGCGACAGCGACCCGGCCCAACTCCTTGGCCCCCTCTCCGATGCGGGCCCCCACCTGCGTGCCGATCACCCGGCCCTGGCCGACCGCGTCACCGACATCGGCCGCCGCACCCACGAAAGACGCGAGAACGAACAGCGGCAACGTTCGTCCCTCGAGTCGTGACCGCGTTGGGCGGCCCTCTGGGCGTCTCGCAGCGGCGGGTCCGACGCCGCGGCCGGCAGGCGCAAGCTGGTCCCGGACCCGCCGCCATAAGGTGGCGGGAGCGGATCCGCGCAGTCGGCCGTGAGCGCAACGTTTGCCGAGCGACATGCGTATTTCCGTTCTAGTTTGTCACTGTCACTGATTTTCCTATGCAAGGAGCAGGGCATGGCTGGCAAGGGCGGCATGGACAAGGCCAAGGGCAAGATGAAGGAAACGGTCGGTAAGGCCACCGGCAACGACCGGATGAAAGCCGAGGGGAAGATGGACCAGGCGGAGGGCGAGGCGAAGGAAGCCCTGGACGACGCCAAGGACTCCATGCGCGGCAAGCACGACAAGCGCTGAAGCACGGACCGGCTCCGGTGAAAGGGCCCGCCCTCTCGGCGGGCGGGCCCTTTCACCGGAGCCGGTCCGGCATCCGGGCGCTGCGTGCTGACACCGTCGACCTGCAGAGCCCCCACCCGGACTGAGAAGTCGGAGGCGTTGGCATGAAGACGTGCGCGTATGAGGCGGGCAGCCCTTCGGGGCCGGAGCTCGCCGAGCCGGGTGGACCGCCGACATCCGACCGGACGGAAGGCCCGATTGGTGCGCCTTCCGGCAGCCCGCTCCCAGCCTGGGGCGTTCGGACCGCTCGCTGATCATGGGTGCACCGGGTGGGCTTGTGCGAGGTGGGTCGAACTGCCGGTCATCGAGTTCTGAGAGCGTCGCGACGAACTCGCAGTGCGCCGGCCCATGAACTACGTGCAAGTGGACATTTTGTGGCTAATAGTGCGAATAGGTCTAGATGGTCCGGGTAGTCCGTCAAAGGACTAGCGAACGGAGCGCATCGTGATCATCAAGAAGATGCATGACATGGGTATCCGCAGCGAACATGCGTACCTGGCCGCCATGGCATCCATAGGCCTCACCGTCGTCGCCTGGGCAGGCTCCTTGAAGATAGAGCCCGGCATCGACATCGCCCGGGCCGACCGCTGGGGAATCTACATCGGCGAATGGGCCCCCACCTTCTTCGGTCTTGGCCTTGCACTCTCCCAGTACGAGCAGCAAGAGGACGCCATCGCCAGCGAGTTGTCGGCGCATCAGAGCGCCGGCTGACTGGCGGAGGCCCAACTACGCCCCGGGCAAGCGGCGTTCCGTCGAACATCCACGCAGTGGTGCGGCATGCGTATTGCCTGCGAGCGGACCTCTTTGTGCTGATCGGGGTCGAGTCCGTCTCGAAACGGTCACTGCCCAGTGCGGCGATATGTTCCGAACGAACGGACGCGGCTGCACGACCCGGGAGTGCTGTAGGCCCATCTGGCTCTGCTGAACCCGGGACTTGAAAGACCGAGAGATCGGCCTGGAGGAGTTCGAACGAGAAGGGGAGCGGCTGCTCGATCGGCTGTATGTCGAACGGGCCTGTTTCGCGCCCTGAGTGATCGAAGGTGACACAGTCATGGATGACAAGGAAAAGGTGGTTCTCGCGGCTGCGGTAGTGGGTGGCTATGCGCTGGGCCGCACCAAGAAGGGCCGGATGGCCCTGTCCATTGCGACCTATCTGGCTGGCCGGCGATTCGGTCTCGAACCTCGCCAGCTCGCCGCCGAGGGAATGCGCAGGCTGGGGGAGATTCCGCAAGTCGCCGAGTTGCAGGAGCAGTTGCGCGGGGAAGTGCTGGAGGCGGGCCGCAAGGCCATGAGCGCCGCCGCCGACCGGGGCATGAGCGTCCTGGCCGACACCCTCAGCGACCGCACGTCCCGACTCCTGGAGAAGGCGGATCAGGAGGAGGACGAGGAGGATCAGGCGCCGGAGGACGAGGGCGAGGACGCGGAGTACGAGGAGGAAGAAGAGCCTGAGAAAGAAGAGCCTGAGGCCGAGTACGAGGAAGACCAGGCCGAGGAAGAGGAAGAGCCGGAAGGCGAGTACCAGGAAGAGGAACCGGAAGGCGAACCAGAAGCGAAGTCGCGGAGGCGTCGCCGTTCGCCATCGGATCGGTCCCGCGGGACGCCAGCGGCACGCGAGAAGGCTGCTCCCGCCGGCAGGGAGAAGCCTCGGGCGGCCAAGAAGACTGCACAGAAGACTGCACCGGCGAAGAAGACGGCGCCCGGCAAGAAGACCGCCGCGAAGAAGACCGCTCCGGCCAAGAAGTCCGCTGCCTCGAAGACGACGTCATCGAAGCGAGCAGCGTCCAAGCGCGCCGGTCGTGGGAGGTAGGCAGCCATGGCCGAGAAGGAAACGGACGAGTCGGCAGAGGGTACGTCGGGCATGGACAAGCTCCGTGAGGAACTGTCCAAGTTCGTGTCCGCGCAGGTGGAGAACCTTGCCGAGAAAGCCGGCGACAAACTGACGGACGTCGCCGGACAGCTCACCGATGCGGCAGACAACGGTGGCTCGCTTCCCGCCATCGGGTCCCGCATCCTCCAGGGCGACTCACCGCTGAAGGCGTTCGTGTCGGAGAAGGCCAAGGGCGTCAAGGACAACGTCGTGGAAAAGGCCAAGAGCGCTTTCGGGGGCGGCAAAGGGAAGCGGAAGGCCAGCGGCGGCAAGGTCATGAACATCATCGAGGTTCTCGACGTCGGAGTGCCGCTCCGGGACACCTACGACTACTGGACGCAGTACGACAAATTCAGCAGCTTCGCCAAGGGCGTTCGCGACGTCTCCAAGGACGATGAGGGTGGGAGCGACTGGAAGGTCAAAGTCGGCCCTTCGTCGCGCAGCTTCAAAGCGACCGTCCAGGAACAGATTCCAGATGACCGGATCGTGTGGACCTCGAAGGGAGCCAAGGGGACCACGCGCGGCGCGGTCAGCTTCCACGAGCTGGCGCCCACCCTGACCCGGATCGTGCTGGTGGTGGAGTACTACCCGTCGGGATTCTTCGAGAAGACGGGCAACATCTGGCGGGCGCAAGGACGCCGCATGCGGCTGGACTTCAAGAACTTCCAGCGATACGTGACCCTCACCAACGAGGAACCCGAGGGCTGGCGCGGCGAAATCCGCGACGGAGAAGTCGTCGTGTCCCACGAGGACGCCGTGGAAGAGGAAGAGGCTCAGCAGGAGGAATCCGAGGGTGAAGAGCCCGAGGGCGAAGGCGAAGGTGAAGGCGAAGGTGAAGGCGAAGGCGATACCGAGGAAGGCGCCGACTCGGCGTACGAGGACGAGGGCGAAGAAGCGGCGGAGGATGAGGAAGGGGCGAACGAGGACGAGGAGGGGGCGAACGACGAGGAGGAGGCTCCCGGGAAGAGGAGAGAACAGAGACGACGCCGTGACTGACGTCGACTTCCGGCCGGGCGGGCATCAACTCCGCAGGACGTAGCAGGATGCAGAGCCTGGTTCATACGACGCCCCGCGCATCCATGTTCGAGCCTTCGCCCAAGACCGACTGTTCTGCTCCTGCGATCCTTCCATCGCTCGTCCCCGGCCCCGGCCGGGAGGGCGCGGGCTGCGTCCGCGAGGGCGACCGTGCTCACCAGGTCGTGTCCGTCAATGACAGGCAGGGGGCGCACCTTGTGGCCGGTCATGGCGCGGATGACCTCGACCGTGCAAAATGCATGATAAGAGCAATTGTTCGTATTAATAGGTTTCCGTGTCGTTCTGATGGTTACGCGATAGCCCGAGGGAGACAGGAGGCCAGGATGATCACTCAAGGGCAGATTGCCGCCGTGCTGGACCATCCGGTGTACGACGTCGACGGAAACAAGATCGGCGACACCAAGCATGTCTTCCTTGACGACGCGACCGGCGAACCCGAGTGGGTCAGCGTCAAGACTGGGCTCTTCGGCACCAGCGAGTCCCTCGTCCCCACTCGCGAGGCCACCATGGTGGATGACCACCTGGAGGTCTCCTGCGTCGAGGCCACCGTCAAAGACGCCCCCCATGTCGACGTCGACGCCGGGGGCTTCCTCACGGTGGACGAGGAACACCGCCTCTACGAGCACTACGGCATCGCGTGGGACGAAGACGGAGGTTGGCAGCAGGTCGTCAACCAGCCTGACCAGGGCGCACGGTCCCGGACCGACTCACGGGCTGTCCCTGATGTCACCGAAAGCGCCTCGCTGTCCTACGGCAACACCACCGCCTCGGAGATCACCCGCGACGGCAAAGAGACTCCCGACACCGAGTCTGTCCGCTCCGATTGTTCCGAAGATGGTTCGGGCGCGATGACGCGCTCCCAGGAGGGGCGGCGCGCCGGCATGGAAAGCCCCGCGGCAGGGCAGGCACGGCTGCGTTTGTACGTGGCTCCCCAAGAACGGCGATAGGGAATCCCGTCCTCCGGACGGCCAGTCCGCCGACGAGGTCCCGGCGGGCATCGCCCCACGTATGGGCGACACAGGGGTACGCTTCCGGCTCGGCTCCTTCGTCCTACCTGTGCAAGCTGCGGGTTGGTGAACACGGCCGCGGGAACAGCGTCGTAGGACATCGAACACGCTGGGTCACCAGCCGCAAGCCGGACGGCTGAAGGCGTTACGCGAAGCCTCCCGCACCGAGTTCGCCAAGATCCGCAAGGACTTCAGGTGACCGAGCATCGGCACCGGTCTATTCCGGTCGGACGTTAGCCGCCCCGTTCGCCGGGAACCCGTCTACCGCATCCGAGTGGCCCTCCGCGTCCGGGCGCTCGTAGAGGGGAGCCGATGGTGATCGAGGCACGTGGATCGGAGACCGTGTTGGACACACGTGCCCTGGAGAAGGCGCTCCGCGAGCGGGTGGACGGCGAGGTGCGGTTCGACGCGGGCAGCCGGGGGGCCTACGCGACGGATGGCTCGAACTATCGGCAGGTCCCGATCGGGGTCGTGGTCCCGCGCACGATCGACGCCGGTGCTGACGCCATCGCGGTGTGCGCCGAATTCGCGACACCCCTGCTGTCCCGAGGCGGCGGGACGAGCTTGGGCGGCCAGTGCACCAACACCGCCGTGGTCATCGACTGGACGAAGTACTGCGACAACGTGCTGTCGATCGACGCCGACCAACGCACCTGCGTCGTCGAACCGGGCATCGTGCTCGACAAACTCAACCGCCAACTGGACGACCAAAAACTCCAGTTCGGCCCCAAGCCGTCCACGCACAGCCACTGCTCGATCGGTGGCATGATCGGCAACAACTCGTGTGGCGGGTCCGCCCAGGCGTACGGCAAGACCGTGGACAACGTCCGGCGCCTGGAGATCCTGACCTACGACGGCACCCGCTGCTGGGTCGGCCCCACCTCCGAAGACGAGTACGCCGCGATCATCGCGGCCGGCGGCCGGCGGGCCGAGATCTATCGGGGGCTGCGGGAGATCATCGACCGCACGATGGCGGACGTAAGCCGCGGATTCCCCCGTATTCCGCGCCGGGTGTCCGGATACAACCTCGACTCGCTGCTGCCCGAGAACGGATTCGACGTCGCGCGGGCGCTGGTGGGCAGCGAGGGCACCCTCGTCACCGTCCTGCGCGCCGAACTGGACCTCGTACCGCTCCCGCCGTGCGAAGCCCTCCTTGTCCTCGGTTACGACGACATCTGCGCGGCGGCCGACGATGTGCCCCGGTTGCTGGAACACAGCAGTCCGGCCCAGCTGGAGGCCCTCGACGGGCGGATGGCCCAGTTGATGCGCGAGGAAGACGCCTATCTTGACTCGCTGCGCGAACTTCCGGAGGGCGAGAGCTGGCTCCTTGTCCAGTTCACCGGAGACAGCCAGAACGAAGTCGATGAGCGGGGCCGCGAGTTGATCCGGGCGCTCGGACGCGACGAGGACGGTCCCACGGTCGCGTTCTCCGACGACCCGGCGCGCGAACGCAAGATGCTCAAGGCGCGCGAGGCCGGCCTCGGCGTCACCGCGCGCCCGCCGGACGGCCGGGAGACCTGGGAGGGCTGGGAGGACTCGGCCGTGGCACCCGAGGTTCTCGGCGACTATCTGCGCGACCTGAAGAAGCTCTTCGCCGACTTCGGCTACGACCACCCTTCCCTGTACGGGCACTTCGGGCAGGGCTGTGTGCACCCGCATCCCTTTCGAGCTCACCACCGCCGAAGGCGTCACGAACTTCCGGGAGTTCCTCTTCCGGGCCGCGGACCTGGTGGCCTCCTACGGCGGTTCGCTCTCCGGTGAGCACGGCGACGGGCAGGCACGCGGCGAGCTGCTGCCGCGCACGTTCGGGGAGGATGTGGTGGCCGCCTTCGGGCAGGTGAAGGCCCTGTTCGACCCGGACAACCGGATGAACCCCGGCAAGGTCGTAGCCCCGCATCGCGTGGACGAGAACCTGCGCCTGGGACCCCTGTGGCGCCCGGACAGCCACGACACGCACTTCAGCTACCCGGACGACGAGCACTCCTTCGACCGGGCCGTGCTGCGCTGCGTCGGCATCGGAAACTGCCGTACGCACGAAGGCGGCGCTATGTGCCCCTCCTGTCGGGCGACCGGCGAGGAAGAGCACTCCACGCGCGGGCGCGCCCGCCTGCTGTTCGAGATGCTCGACGGGCACGCGGACTCCGCCATCACGGACGGTTGGCGCTCCACCGAGGTCCGCGACGCCCTGGACCTCTGCCTGGCCTGCAAGGGCTGCAAGTCCGACTGCCCGGTCGGGGTCGACATGGCGACCTACAAGGCCGAGTTCCTGTCCCACCACTACCAGGGACGGCTGCGGCCGGCGGCGCACTACTCCATGGGCT
Source organism: Streptomyces sp. NPDC026500 (assembly GCF_055567635.1). Taxonomy (NCBI): domain Bacteria; kingdom Bacillati; phylum Actinomycetota; class Actinomycetes; order Kitasatosporales; family Streptomycetaceae; genus Streptomyces; species Streptomyces sp. NPDC026500. The sequence goes on from NZ_JBVHQB010000037.1 coordinate 28,905, forward strand.
GGCTGCCGGTTTGGGCGCGGATAGCGCGGATCGCCCCGCGACTTGTCAACGCCGCGCTCGGTGCGCCCGGCGTTGCCGGCCTCGGCAAGCGCCTCGCGGGCGTGGCCGCGGAACGCGACGCGCCGGTCTTCGCCGAGGAGTCCTTCGTGCAGTGGTGGCAGGCGCGGGGGAGTGCGGAACCCGATCCGTCCGACCCGCGCACCGTCGTGCTCTGGCCGGACACGTTCAGCACCTACTTCCACCCGAGCGTCGCGAAGTCCGCGGTCCGGGTCCTGGAGGACGCCGGATTCCACGTCACCGTCCCGACCCGCGCCGTGTGCTGCGGCCTCACTTGGATCTCCACCGGCCAACTCGCCACCGCCGAAAGGGTGTTGCGCCGCACACTCGACGTCATGCGGCCATGGCTGGAGGCCGGCACACCCGTCGTCGGGCTCGAACCGTCCTGCACGGCCGTCTTTCGCGCAGACGCCCCCGAGTTGATGCCCGACAACCAGGATGTGCGGCGCCTGGCCGCGCAGTTCAGGACGTTCGCCGAGCAACTCCTCAACCACGCCCCTGAAGGCTGGCAGCCCCCGTCCCTCACCCGGGCGGCCATCGTGCAGACCCACTGCCACCAGCACGCGGTGACGAAGGACGACGCCGACCGCGAACTGATGCGGCGCGCCGGGATCGACGCGAGCGTCCTGGACGCCGGCTGCTGCGGTCTGGCCGGCAACTTCGGCTTCGAACAGGGCCATTACGACCTGTCCATGACCGTGGCGGAGCAAGGGGTGCTGCCCGCCGTACGGGACACCGCCCCCGGCGCACTGGTCCTCGCGGACGGCTTCAGCTGCCGTACCCAGATCGAACAGGGCGACACCGGCAGGCGTGCCCTGCATCTGGCCGAGGCACTCGCACTTGCCATGGACGGACAACACCTGCCTGCCGATCACCCCGAGAAGCTCGCCGACCGGCCCGAGGGCTCCGCCCGTGACGGCCGCCTGCTGGCCGCGGGCGCCGCAGCCTGCGCCCTTGGAGCGGCAGCGGCCGGGACCCACTGGTTCCGCAACCGGCAATCAGCGCGATGAGAGGAAATCCCGTGTCCATCAAGGTGTCCGACTACGTTCTCCGGCGGCTCCGCGAATGGGACGTCGACCACGTCTTCGCCTACGCCGGCGACGGTATCAACGGCCTCCTCGCGGCCTGGGGACGATCCGACAACAAGCCGAAGTTCGTCCAGTCGCGGCACGAGGAGATGTCCGCGTTCGAGGCTGTCGGCTACGCCAAGTTCTCCGGCAAGGTCGGTGTCTGCGCGGCGACTTCGGGCCCTGGTGCGATCCATCTCCTCAACGGTCTCTACGACGCGAAGCTCGACCACGTTCCGGTCGTCGCCATCGTCGGACAGACCAACCGCAGTGCCATGGGCGGCAGCTACCAGCAGGAGGTCGACCTGCTCAGCCTCTACAAGGACGTCGCTTCCGAGTACTGCGAGATGGTGACCGTCCCCGAGCAACTGCCCAACGTCATCGACAGGGCCATGCGTACCGCGTACGCCAGGCGCACGGTGACAGCAGTGATCATCCCCGCCGACGTACAGGAGTTGACCTACTCGGAGCCGACCCATGCCTTCAAGATGGTGCCGTCCAGCCTCGGCCTGACGCACTCCGCGCCGGTCCCGGCCGCGTCGGACCTCGCTCGCGCGGTCGAGGTGCTGGACGCGGGCGAGAAGGTCGCGATCCTGATCGGGCAGGGCGCGCGCGGTGCCAGGGCCGAAGTGCAGGAGATCGCCGACGTGCTCGGCGCCGGCGTGGCCAAGGCACTGCTCGGCAAGGACGCCCTGCCGGACGATCTGCCGTATGTGACCGGATCGATCGGGCTGCTCGGCACCCGTCCTTCCTACGAGTTGATGCGGGACTGCGACACCTTGCTCGTCATCGGCTCCAGCTTCCCGTACACGCAGTTCCTGCCCGAGTTCGGCCAGGCCCGCGCCGTGCAGATCGACATCGACCCGTTCATGATCGGGCTGCGCTACCCCTTCGAGGTCAACCTCGTCGGTGACGCGAAGCAGACCCTCAAGGCCCTGCTGCCGCAGCTGAAGCGGAAGCAGCACGGCAAGTGGCGCAAGAAGATCGAGAAGGACACGGCCCGCTGGTGGGAGGTCATGGAGCGGCGTGCGGCCGTGGACGCGGACCCCATCAACCCCGAGTACGTGGTGCACGCGCTCGACGCACTCCTGCCGGACGACGTGATCCTGGCCGCCGACTCCGGCTCCGCCGCCAACTGGTACGCACGGCACCTGCGGATGCGCGGCGCCATGCGTGGTTCCCTGTCCGGCACCCTCGCGACCATGGGGCCGGGGGTCCCGTACGTCATCGGCGCGAAGTTCGCGCATCCCGATCGTCCCGCGCTGGCGATCGTGGGCGACGGAGCCATGCAGATGAACGGCATGGCCGAACTCATCACCTCCGCCAAGTACTGGCCCGAGTGGGAGGACCCGCGGCTGATCGTCGCCGTCCTCAACAACCAGGATCTCAACCAGGTCACCTGGGAGATGCGCGCCATGTCCGGCGCCCCGCAGTTCCTGCCCTCGCAGTCTCTCCCGGACGTGCCGTACGCCGACTTCGCCCGCTCGATCGGCCTCGGCGGGCTACGGGTGGAGAAGCCGGGAGACGTGGAGGACGCCTGGCAGCGGGCGCTCGGCGCCGACCGGCCGTTCGTCATCGACTTCCGCACCGACCCCGCCGTACCGCCGATCCCGCCGCATGCCGACCTCGACCAGATCGAGGCCGCGGCCTCCGCCGTCATCAAGGGCGACAGCGACCGGACCGGCATGATCCGGCAGGGGCTGAAGGCGAAGGTGCAGGACATGCTCCCTGGCGGCAAGAAGCGCCAGGACAAGCCGGAGGAATGATGACCCCGCGCGCCGCCGACCACCCCCTGGGCGCCGCTGGAGAAGGTGAGTTGCTGCACACCGCTGTCGACGGCGAACCGTTCGTGGACCGGGTCGAGACCGCCGTCTACACCGTCCCCACCGACACCCCGGAGGGCGACGGCACGCCGGCCTGGGACTCGACCACCATGATCGTGGTCCAGGTCAGCGGCGGCGGCGCCACAGGACTCGGATACACCTACGGCGCGGCGGCGACCGCCCACGTCATCGAGCGGCAACTCGCCGACGTCGTGACCGGCCGGTGCGTCTGGGACGTCCCCGCCGCCGCCGAGGCGATGAACAGGGTGGTCCGCAACGCCGGCCGGCCCGGTCTGATCGCCGGCGCCGTCTCGGCCGTCGACATCGCGCTGTGGGACCTGAAGGCCCGCCTCCTCGACCTGCCTCTGGTACGGCTGCTCGGCGGGAGCCGCACCCACGTGCGGATGTACGGCAGCTGCGGCTTCACGACGTACGACCAGGACCAGCTGGGTCGCCGACTGCGCGGTTGGGTCGAGGAACAGGGAATCCCCCGGGTGAAGATCAAAATCGGGGAGTCCTGGGGGCGCGCCGAGCAGCGGGACCGCGAGCGGATCGCGCAGGCTCGGCGCAGTATCGGCGACGCGGCGGAGCTCTACGCCGACGCCAATGGCGCGTACGGCCGCAAGCAGGCGATCCGGATGGCCCGCCACCTCGACGAGCACGGCGTGACATGGTTCGAGGAACCCGTCTCCTCGGACGACCTGGCCGGGCTGGCGCAGGTCCGGGCATCCGTCGCACCCGAGGTGACCGCGGGCGAATACGGCTACACCCTCGCCTACTTCGGGCACATGCTCGGCGCCGGATCCGTGGACTGCCTCCAGGCCGACGCCACCCGCTGCGGCGGAATCACCGTCTGGCTGCGCACGGCAGCCCTGGCGGAAGCCGCCGGACTGGAACTCTCCGGACACTGCGCCCCGCACGTGCACGCACACGCGGCTGCCGCGATTCCCAATCTGCGCCATCTGGAGTGGTTCCACGACCACACGCGCATCGGGGACCTCTTCTTCGACGGAACCCTCGACCCGCGCGGGGGCACCATCCTGCCGGGTGCCGACGGCGCACCCGGCCACGGCCTGGCCCTCCGAGCCGACCAGGCGGAGAAGTACCGGACGGAGTGGACCGGGACAGGAAGGGAGTCACGATGAACAGGCCGAAGTCGCCTTCCGAGACGAACAGGACGAGCATGAGCCAGCAGACCGTTGTCATCACCGGGGCCAGCGCCGGCATCGGCCGTGCCACCGCACGCTTCTTCGCCGAGCGTGGCGCGAACGTCGTTCTCCTCGCGCGTGGCAAGGCGGGCCTCGACGCCACGGCCGCCGATGTCGAGGAAAGGGGCGGCCGTGCCCTCGCTGTGCCCACCGACATGGCCGACCCCGCACAGGTCGAGGCCGCGGCCGTGGCCGCCGAGGAAGCCTTCGGTCCGATCGACGTCTGGGTCAACAACGCCTTCACGTCGGTGTTCGCGCCGTTCATGGAGATCGAGCCCGACGAGTACAGGCGGGTCACCGAGGTGAGCTATCTGGGCTTCGTGCACGGCACCCGGGCCGCCCTCCAGCGCATGATCCCGCGCGACGCAGGCGTGATCGTGCAGGTCGGCTCGGCGCTCGGCGACCGGTCCATCCCCCTGCAGTCCGCGTACTGCGGTGCCAAGCACGCCGTCAACGGCTTCACATCGAGCGTCCGCACCGAGCTGATGCACCAACACAGCAACGTGAGTGTCACGGTGGTGCAGATGCCGGCGGTCAACACCCCACAGTTCTCCTGGGTGTTGTCCCGGCTGCCGAAGCACCCCCAGCCCGTACCTCCCATCTACCAGCCGGAGGTGGCCGCCAGGGCCGTCGTCAACGCAGCGGACCATCCGCACCGCAAGCAGTACTACGTAGGCGCGTCCACCGCCGCGACGATCCTCGCGAACAAACTGGCCCCCGCCCTGCTGGACCGCTACCTCGCGCGCACCGGCTACGCGTCCCAACAGACCGACGACAGCGAACCCGGCACCCGCACGGCCAACCTCTGGCACCCCGCGGACGAAGCCCCGGAACACGACTACGGAGCACACGGCTCCTTCGATGAGACGTCCCACCCCCGCTCGGCCCAGGCGGCACTTGCGCGACACCGCGGGCTTGTGTCGGCCGCCGCGACGGGAGCGGTGGTGGGTCTGGGAGCGGTGATACGGCGCAGGCGACTGCGTTAGCCCGGGAAGAGGGGTTGCTCAGTTCGCCGGGTGGCCAGGGGTGATGTCATGGGTGTCGTTCAGCGTCAGCAGAGGGGTGCGGCTGCCCGCGAGATTCTCCGCCGCCTCCGGAGCGAGCAGGAAACCGACGTGGTCGCCGCCGTCGATCCGGTTCTCCACGCGGCCGACGAACCAGGCGGGGGCCTCGTCGAGGATCAGTGATCCGCCCGGTCCCAGGTGCCACGGGATGTCGGTGAACTTGTCCGTACGGTCGCCGGTCTCGCCGCCGAAGAGCAGTGCCAGCCGGTGCTGGTCGCGGCGGAGCAGATGGACCGCGAGCCGTTCGGCGTGCTCGGCCACCCGGTACGTCCGGTTGGCTCTGGACAGCCAGACCATGAACCGGGCGGGCCTGATCGAGCACTGCGAGGCGAATCCCACCAGGCAGCCGGCTCTCTCCTCACCGGCCTCCGCGGTCACGATGTACATCGGGTAATCGAGCAGGCCGGTGAAGGGATCGAGATCGGTCACGGAGTTCGGCTCCCGCTTCAAGGGATCGAATGTCGGCCAAGCGTTCACCATATGGGTGGCCCGGTCGGCTCACGACGCGCTGGACAGGGCACGGACGCGGTACGAGCGCAGTCCCTGGGTACCCGGACCGGTGCCGTAACGCGTCTCGGACGAACCGCTCGTGGGCGACGGCACAGGGCGAAAGGCGTTCAGTCGTGTCCAGACTGGCACGCGCCACGCCTGTTCGAGGCAGTCGAGGAGAGGCGTCGCGATGTCTGCGCAGTCCGGGCCCGAGCCCGAGTCCGTTCGGCAGGAGCGCGGTGCGGTGGAAGGGACGGGCGTACACGGCTTCGGCTCCGGCCCGGCGGACGTCGTCGAGACGTGGGGGAAGGCGCCTCCGGAGCCGCCGCGTCGACATCCACGCGACGGGCGCGGACGGTCGTGGGTGACGGTCGGGTTCGGTCTGGGCCTGGGAGCGAGTCTGGCGTGGATCGCCGTTCAGACCGTTCTGCGGGTCAGCTCGATGCTGACCTTGCTGCTGCTGGCCGTGTTCATCGCCATCAGTCTGGAACCGCTCGTGGTGTGGTTCACGCGCCGGGGCCTGCGGCGCGGCTGGGCCGTCGCGATCGTGCTGACGGGGTTCGTCGTGGTGCTCGGCGGGTTCCTGGCTCTGGTCATTCCGCCGGTGGCCAAGGAGATGTCCGCACTGGTCGACGCGGTGCCCGGCTGGTTGCAACAGGTCCACGACCACCAGTCGGCGATCGGCCGTCTGGAGGACCGCTACCACCTGGTCGAGAAGGCCAAGCAGCAGATCGGCTCGGGAAACGGAGCGACCGGGCTGGCCGGTGGTGTCCTCGGCGCAGGCCAGAGGGTCCTGAGTACCCTCACGTCAACGGCGATCGTGATCACGGTGACCCTCTACTGCATGGCGGCCCTGCCGGCCATCAAACAGTTCTGCTACCGCTTCGTGGCCGCGAGCCGGCGTGAACGCGTCGAGGGTGTGGCCGAAGAGATCATGAACCGGATCGGGAAGTTCATGCTCGGCAACCTTGTCACCTCGGGGATCGCCGGCTTGGCGACCTTCGCCTGGTGCGCGGGCACCGGCGTCCCCTACGCCGCCGCCCTGGGCATCTTCACCGCCCTGATGGACCTGATCCCGATCGTCGGCTCCACTCTGGCCGGTGTCGTCGTCAGCCTCGTCGCGCTGTCCGTGTCCCTGCCCATCGCGATCGCGACCGCGGTCTTCTATGTCCTCTTCCGGGTCGCCGAGGACTACCTCATCGTGCCGAGGGCCATGAAGTTCGCGGTCGACGTCCACCCGCTGGTCACCGTCCTCGCGGTGCTGATCGGCGGGGCGCTCCTCGGCATCATCGGCGCCCTCGTCGCCATCCCGGCGGCCGTCGCCGTCGGCCTGGTCCTCGACGAGTACGTGTTTCCCAACACGGAGCGAAAGTGAAGGCGCGTCGGCCGGCGCGGCAACGTCTTCGTCGCCTTCCGGGGCACCCGTCGACCCCGGGGGAGGGTCGCCCCGACTGGCTGGGCTGCCGGGATTCCGTACGGCGTGCCAGCAGGGCGAACAACAGGTCTGTCCGGCCGCCGAGGTGCCCGTCAGCCCAGAAGGCCGGGGAGCCGTGACGCGCATGCGGCGGGTGCACAGGGGTACTCGATCGAAGCTCGAATCCAAGATCGCCGCAGTGCCGGTCTCAGCCAGGAGCGAGCGATGCCCGTGGCGCCCTCGAGATCTGCCGTCCTGGCTGACCTCACACCCGTTCAGGAGACGTTCTCATGCCTGACAACCCGGTCGACAAGCATCCCCGCCCCGAATTCCCGCAACAGGACCAGGAGCATCCTGGATGGACGGGCCCCATGGATCCCCCGCCCGATCACGGCGAGGATTCCTACGCGGGCTCCGGCCTGCTGAAAGACCGCAAGGCACTGCTGACGGGAGGCGACTCCGGCATCGGGCGGGCGGTAGCGCTCGCCTTCGCCCGCGAGGGAGCGGACGTCCTGTTCACCCACCTTCCCCAAGAGGCGGAAGACGCCGCCGAGACCGCCGCTCTGGTCGAACAGGCAGGGCGCAAAGCAGTCGCTGTCGAATGCGACATCCGCGAGGAGGACCAGTGCCGCCGACTCGTGGAACGAGCGGTCGAGGAGTTCGGGCGGATCGACATCCTCGTCAACAATGCCGCGTACCAGATGTCCCAGCCGGACGGCATCGAAGCGATCTCGACCGAGCAGTTCGACCGCGTCGTGCGCACCAACCTCTACGGCATGTTCTGGCTCTGCAAGATGGCCCTCCCGCACATACCGGCAGGCGGCTCGATCATCAACACCACATCCGTGCAGGCCTACAAGCCGAGCCCGCATCTGTTGGACTACGCCACGACGAAGGGCGCGATCGTCACCTTCACCCAAGGGCTGGCGCAGATGGTCGCCGGTGACGGCATCCGCGTCAACGCCGTAGCGCCCGGACCGGTGTGGACCCCGCTGATCCCCGCGACCCTGCCGGACACCGCCGAATTCGGCAAACAGGCACCCATCGGCCGGCCCGCCCAGCCCGCCGAGATGGCCCCCGCCTACGTCTTCCTCGCCTCCCCGCACGCCAGCTACATCACCGCGGAAATCGTCAACGCCACCGGTGGAACACCGCTGCCCTGAGCGGCCAAGGGGTCCACCGGCTCAGCCCCACCGCACCACCCGACTCCCCGGCGGCCCGGCCTCGCCCACGGAGGGCCGGGCAGGCCGGCCGTGATCGCGAGCATCAGCGGAGGGTGATGGAGTACCCGCCGACGACGCGTAGAGGCCGTCGTGGTGACGAGTCACGGCCGCTCGCAGACCAGGAGCGGCACCGGGGCGATCCACAGGACCGGGCGGTGCGGACTTGCCGATCACCGGCCCGGCCACGACGACGGCAGGTGCCCGGTAAGGTCCGAAGATTCCGCCGATCGGTCGGTGCGCGGCTGTTTTGCGTGGGGGCAGGCGGGGACTCGGACGGTACGCCGCCGGAGCACCGAAGCTCTGCCTGCAGCCCGGCGGCAGCCCGGCCGTTTCCGAGCCGGTGAACGGCTTTCAGAGACCGGAGCCACGGGCCCCGCCGTATCAACTCACGGGCGTCAGGCTTCGCATCCTCTCCATCACCGCCGTGGTGCGGTCATGCCGCGGCGCCTAAGGAAGCGATCATGAAAGCAGCGGTATACGAAGGTCCGCGAACGGTCACGGTGAAGGACGTACCGGACGCGAAGATCGAGCATCCTTGCGACATTGTCGTCAAGATCACCACCACCAACATCTGCGGTTCGGACCTGCACATGTACGAGGGCCGCACCTCGTTCGAGGCCGGCCGCACCCTGGGACACGAGAACATGGGTCAGGTCGTGGAGGTCGGCTCGGCCGTCCGCAAGGTCCAGGTCGGCGAGTATGTGGTCCTGCCCTTCAACATCGCCTGCGGTTTCTGCAAGCAGTGCGAGCAGGGTCTGACGAGCTACTGCCTGACCATGCAGCCGGAACCGGCCCTCGCCGGAGCCGACTACGGATTCGCCGAAATGGGCCCCTACCAGGGCGGCCAGGCGGAACTGCTGCGCGTGCCCTACGGCGACTTCAACGCGCTGCGTCTGGGCGAGGACGCCACCGAGCGGCAGACCGACTATGTGATGCTCGCCGACATCTTCCCCACCGGCTATCACGCCACCGAGATGGCCGAGGTCAAACCGGGCGATCAGACGATCGTCCTCGGGGCCGGTCCCGTCGGGCTGATGGCGGCCTACTCCGCCCTCCTCAAGGGCGCCAGCCGCGTGTGGGTGGCCGACCACCAGCCCGACCGGTTGCGCAAGGCCGAGGAGATCGGGGCCATCCCGATCAACACCGCCGAGCAGAATCCGGCGGAGGTCGTCAAGGAAGCCACCCTCGGCCTGGGTGCCGACAACGGCTGTGAGTGCGTCGGCTACCAGGCGCACGACCCCGAGGGGCACGAGGACGCCAGCCTCACGCTCAACGCACTGATCGACTCGGTCAGGTTCACGGGCCACATCGGCGTGGTGGGCGTCTTCCTGCCCCAGGACCCCGGCGGTGCCGAGGCCCAGGGGGAACTGGAGGCGCAAGGCAAGGTCCCGATCGACTTCGGCATGATGTGGTTCAAGGGCCAGCACATGGGCACCGGGCAGGCGCCCGTGAAGAAGTACAACCGGGCGCTGCGGGATCTGATCGCCGGCGAGAAGGCAACGCCGAGCTTCGTCGTCTCCCACGAACTCGGCCTGGACGAGGCCCCCACCGCCTACGAGCACTTCGACGCCCGTGACGAGGGCTGGATCAAGGTGGTTCTGCACCCGAACGGACACGGGAACGGCCACAAGCGATAGGGAATCCGAAGGCCACCGTCCCGCCCCGCCTGGGGAGGCCGGCCCACGAACAGACCCCGACGGGCACCCGAACGCCACAGAACCAGCCAGCCGCTTCTCACAACAGACCGCACAGACGTACCAGAAATTTGCAGAGGCGGTGATCAGCGTGGCCACGACGCGCCCTGAGACGTCCACGCAACGCAATACCCGCGCCAGCGACAGGAAAAAAGACGCGAAAGTGGTGAACACCCTACTGAGGCGGCAAGAAAGGACATACGCGGCGCAGGCCGGAATCCGGTTGCGTGACACCCCGGCTCCGCTCTACCAGATGCTCGTGCTGGCGAACCTGCTCAGTGCCCGTATCAAGGCAGACATCGCGGTCTCGGCAGCCAGAGCACTGTTCGAAGCCGGGATGCGCGACAGCCGGTCGATGGCGCGGGCGACCTGGCAGGAACGTGTCGACGCGCTCGGCAAAGGCGGATACCGGCGCTATGACGAGCGCACCTCCGCCATGCTCGGTGAGGGAGCGGAACTGCTGCTCGACCAGTACGACGGTGATCTGCGGCGGCTGCGCAAGGAATCCGACCCCGCAAAAGCGCTGCAGCGCTTTCCGGGCATCGGTCCGACGGGGACCGACATCTTCCTCCGCGGCGTACAGGCCATCTGGCCGGAGTTCCATCCGTACGTGGATCGCAAGGCCCTGGACGGCGCCCGACGGCTCGGACTCCCCGCCTCGCCGGAGAAGCTGGCCGGCCTCGTGACCCGTCGCGAGGTGCCTTTGCTGGCGGACGGCCTGGTACACGCGGCCCTCGACAAACCCATGGCCGACGCGGTGCTCGCCGCCGCGGACCGGGCATGACGGCGGGGTGGCCGGCTCGCGCTGCGCATCGGTGAGCACAAAAGCGGCGGTGACTGTTGCGTGTTCAAGGTGACTGTTGCCTGCTCGATCAGGGAAGAGCGATCCGAAGAATTGCACCGCCCCGGTACCGAACGAGCGCACAGACGGTCACATGCGCGATCAGAGGCGGAGACCCTTGCGCCGGGCTGCCGCGCGGGCACGAGCCCACGCCTCGGGGAGCTGCCGTTCCCGGCCCCCCGCCGCGGTTCTCTCCTGACCGTGCAGCAGGCCCCAGGTGAAGCCGGATTCCCCCGCCGCGTGTGCGGCGATCGCAAGACCGCGCAAGGTGTCACGGGCCACGACACTGTCGTGCTGGGCGCCGCTCACCTGCTGTACGGCCTTGACGCGCTTGCCGAGGCGTCGAACGGGCTTGCCCAGTGCGGGGCGGGCCGCCTCCGCGGCATAGCGAAGCCTCTTGGCGGCCTTGCGGGCGTGGTGGATCCGGGCATCACGTTCCGGTCCGGACGGCATATCGAGCGCACGGTCCATTCGCTGACCAAGTCGCCCGTACTCCTTCCCAAGCGCCTTGACCAAGACCTTCTCCGGTTTTCCAGCCGCCTTCGCACGCAGCGGCGGCGCCTCGGCCAACCGGTTCAACTGCTCAAGCAGGTTCACGTAGCGGGGCGTGGCGAGCGCGTCCAGGGTGCGTCGACGGCCCTCGGCCTGCCGCGCCGCGTCCCAGGCCTGCAGCCGTGCGTCGACCGGGCCCAGGACCAGTTCGCCGGGAAGTTCCCGCACGCCGGAGGTCAGCCGCTCCCGGAGCACCTCATGGTCGCGCTCCACACCGAGCTCGGCGCCGAGCCACCTCAGATCCCGCCGAACGGGGTCGGTGACCTCACGGTCGAGGACGGGTCGGTAGGAGCGCAGGCAACTGCGCAGACGGCGGGCCGTGGTGCGCATCCGGTGCACGGCGTCGGGCAGGTCGCGGCGCACAGCGGGGTCAAGGTCCGTCAGGGCGTCCACCAACCGGCGAACGTACGCGACCACGTGATCGCCGGCCGATCCCGGGGCGACCCCGGCGCGCGCATCAGCCGTGCCTTCGAGGAGGGACGTCGTCTCGGACAGGGCACGGACGACTTTCGAGGGGCCCTGGGCGCGGTCGACACCCCTCTTCCGGAGCACCTTTTCGATGGCGTCCAGGAGCGCAGGATCACCGTCGTCGACGAGTTCGACCTCCATCTCCGTCCACTTCGTGTGCCCGGCGTCGTCCAGCAGCGAGTCGGCGCGCACCGCATCCGTACTCAGCTCGGCCAGGGCGTCACCCCCGGCGTCGAGAAGTCGGCGCAGGGATCGGGTGGAGCGGATCCGCACGACCGGCCGCAGCTCTGCGCCGCGGGTGCGCGAGAGAGCCAGATCCCGCAGGTCCTCAGGGACCTCTTCCGATGACAGCGGGAGCCGGATCTCCTCCCGGGTGTCTCCCTCCAGGGGTAGTTTCAGGTGCCAGCCGGCGTCGGCGCCGCCCCTCCGGCGCCGCAGGGACGCCCTGGTGCGTGCCAGTCGCAGGTCCTCGGTGTCGTAGTAGACGGCATCCAGCTCCTGCGTCGCATGTTCTGCGAGCGAGGCGACCCGATCCACTCCCGTCAGCTCGGACAGCCATGCGATGTCGTCTCCCGGAGGCGCCGCGTATTTGCGTTCTGTCTCTCGTGTCGAATGGACCATACAGATCGCGTTGACACATTTCCCGGGCTCAAACTCGACGTACGCCGCTTCGCGGGTTCACCTTTGCGCGCGTGGTGGATCGGAGGCGGACCCCTCGTCCTCGCTGCGCGTCTGCGGCGCCAGCGCTGCGCACATCGCCGCCCGGTCGCCCCCGCTGACAGCTCGCTCGAAAGCCGCGGCTGTGTCGGAGGCGGCGTCGACGCGTCGGCCGGGGGGCCGCAGGCGGTGAGGCCGGCAACGAGAGCGCACACGGCGAGGAGTGCCGAGGCGGTCGGCCGCCGTGGTCTGTTCACACTCGGCTTCTTCGCGCAGGTCTGGCTGCCATGGTGGGAGGCCTTCCACCCGAAACAGTGCGCGACACGCTTCAGTCTCCTCTCATGGTCACGAAGCGTGTCGCGGCTCTTCTCTCCCAGAGGGGCTCCCCGCCGCTTCGGGGGAAATGCTCCGAAGCGGCGTGACGGGAGGCGGCATGCGGGTGCGCGCAATGTGATCGTCCTTGACGGAGCGGCTCCCGGGCCGCCGGTGTGGAAGGAGAGCGTCATGCCGCGGGGTTCCAACGCGAAGCGTGAGCGTCAGTACGAGCACATCAAGGAAAGCGCCGAGCAGCGCGGCACCTCCGAAGGGCGGGCGAAGGAGATCGCGGCGCGCACGGTGAACAAGGAGCGCGCCCGCTCGGGAGAGTCGAAGTCGGCGAGCAAGACCTCCACGAAGGATCCGAAGTCCGCCTCCCAGCGCGGCGGGGAGCGTTCCCACAGCGGTTCCCGGGGGCCGACGAAGGACCAGCTGTACGCGGAGGCGAAGAAGCGCAACATCGACGGCCGTTCGTCCATGAACAAGCAGGAACTGGCCAAGGCCCTCGGCCGCTGACCGGTCGGCGCAAAGCCAGTCCCAGCACGCAGCCGGTAAGGCGTCCTCGCGTGCGCCTGCCGAGTAAGGAGACTCATGCCTTCCCCCACCCCCAAGCCCCGGCGCCCGGCGGGCGAGAAGCATCCGAAAACCGCCGGCGAGGAAGTCCTGCACGAGGTCGAGGAAGCAGAAACCCAGGACGTCGACGGTCATGAACGGCGCGAGCAGGACCGCGAAGCGTCGGACGCTCTGACCCCGAACAGGGATGCCCAGGCCGACGTCCAGCAGCACCACGGGTGACCGATCAGTCCAGAGGGGAAGTCCGCCCCGAAAGCGGCCGGCCGTCCATCTCGCTCGGGACAGGGCCCCGAGCGATGCGGTCCGGGGCACGAAGCCGGCGCGGGGACACCGGAGGGGATAACCACGGCCTCATCGAGGGGGCAACCGTTTTGGCAACGGCAGGGAGCGGTTCGGCGGTGTCGGCCCGACTGGGTTCTGGATGGTACGCGCTCAATCGGCCAGGCCGCGCAGGGCGTTTTCGACGACCTCGGTCAGCGCAGGGTGGATCCACAGGGGCCGGTCGGCAAGCTCCTGTGCCGTCAGTCCGAAGGTCATGGCGACGACGAGGGGCTGCACCAAGCCAGCGGCCTGCGCTCCCAGCAGGTGCGCCCCGATCAGACGTCCCGAACCACGCTCCACCAGCACTTTGCAGAAGCCCTGCCTGTCCTCAAGAGCCCAGCCGTACGCCACGTCCTCATACCGGTGGACTCCGGTGACGTAGCGAAGGCCCTGCCGGCGGGCCTCCTGTTCGGTGAGGCCGACCTGTGCGATCTGCGGGTTGGTGAACACGGCGGCGGGGACTGCGTCGTAGGACATGGACCGCGGCCGGCCGGGGTGCAGCAGGTTGTGGGCCACCACCTCAGCCTCGCGATTGGCCACATGCTTCAGCGGGGGCCCGGGAGTGATGTCGCCGAGTGCCCAAACGCCGGCGGCACTGGTACGCATCTGCGCGTCGACTTCGATCAGACCGGCGTCATCGCAGGCGATACCGGCTTGCTCCAGACTCAGCCCGTCACTGTTGGGACGACGGCCCACGGCTACGAGCAGGGTGTCCGCCTCGAGCACCGATCCGTCGTCGAGAGTCAGCCGCAGCTCGCCCGCTTCACCTGCCGCGTGAGTCAGTCCTCGGCCGAGTCGTAGGTCCCACACCGGCTTCATGAGCTCGGTGAAGGCCTCGGACACCGATTCGTCCTGTTCGGCCAGGAGTCGCTCTTGCTGCTCGATCACGCTGATGGCGGCGCCTGCCGAGTGGAAGACATGTGCGAGCTCGGTGGCGATGTAGCCGCCTCCGAGGACCACGAGCCGCTCCGGGACCTTCTCCAGCCTCATCACCGTGTCGGAGGTCTCGAAGGGCAGCCCCGAGTCCGCGACCACCGGTGGGACGACCGGTCGCCCTCCAGCGGCCACCACCACACGGTCTGCGGTGATCCGCTGGGCACCGGCGTCCATCTCCACCAGCAGCTCGCGGGGACCTGCAAAGTGGGCCCGGCCCCGGTAGGCGGTGACGAACGAGGATTCCCGACGGCCTTCCTCGCCTTCCTCCGCGGCGGCGTCGATCCTGCCGAAAACCCGTCGCTGCACCTCTGGCCAGGCGATTTCGCGCAGGCGCGCGTCTACGTCGAGCCGGTCGCTGTCACGGATGGTATCGGCCACCTCCGCGGTCAGGGCCAGCATTTTGCTGGGGATACAGCCGGCGTTGAGGCAGGTACCGCCGAAGGGCCCTTCGGCGACAACGGCGACGTCGAGGTGGGAGAAGCGGTCATCGATGAGAGCGTTGCCCGAGCCGGCTCCGAGGACGAGGAGATCATGATGAGGCATACGAAACAGGTAGCCACAGGATGCCCGGCCACACCCGCACACCACGGGAACAGCAGCCAGGCGGCCCGGAACTCACGGATGCGGCAGAACACGCCGCCGCACCGTCAGAGCGCCCCAACGATGTCGGTCGCTAGGCGACGCAGCACGTGTAGTCACGCTGCTCAGCTTGACGTCGGCACACCGGTCGTCAAGCCTTCGAAAGGCACCAGAACGGACTGCGGCGGCTGACTCAGCGGCCTGCCGCGGAGTACATCGCGTGCCTTTCCCAACGGGAGCGAGTTGATCCTCTGTTGGAGGACTTTGATCGCCGGGTCGGCGACCTCTGAGCATTCGATACGGTCCAGGGCAGCCAGCCATTTGGACGATGCGGTTTCCAGGACCCGACTCTTCGTGCTGGAGGCGGGAGGACGAGCAGGTGTGTTCATGCACAACGCGCACCCGGCATCGCGCGGCGCCGTTTCCCGGTCGGCGTCAGACGGCCTCAGGTTCTGCACGTGCGGCTGGACCCTGTTTGCGCAGGTGGGCCGAGATCGGCTCCTGCCCGGGCCTGGCCGGGCAGGAGCCGCGGCAAGGCGGGTCAGACCGACGGGGCGAAGCGGTTCCAGGCGCGGTGGCGGCCCAGCAGCTCGGCGAGCTGCTCCAGCGTGGCGGCGCCGGAGCCCGCACTGACCACGCCGGGGGAGTCGGGCGCGATACCGGCCGCGACCAGCGCCTCCGTACCGTCGCCCCACGCCCCGAGGGCCTTTCCGTGGCGGTAGGCCTCCATCAGCATGAGCAGCACGCGCGAGTCGATGCCTACGGCCATGGCGACATCGTCGTCGACCTTGGCGTCTCGGGCTCCATAGGCGTCGGCTCCGATCGCGGGTGCGCCCGCCAGTAGCAGGGCGTCGAACTCCGTGGAGCGGGCATTGGCGAAGGTGCGCTGAACGGTGAGGGGCTCGCCGTCCGGGTCGAGGACACCCCCGGTGGGGGCGATCACCAGCGGCACCATGTCCGCGTCGAGGATGGCCTGCCGGGCCGACCGTACTTCGCTCAGGTCCTGGTCGCCTTCGGTGATGATGCCGATGATCCTGCCGTCCAGGGGCCAGGTGCCGCCGAGCTGGGAGAGCGCCGGGCTGGGCAGGGGTTCGACCGGCGTCACGGTCGGCGCGGGGGCGGGCAGGCCGAGGCCGGCGGCGACTTGGGCGCACAGTTCGGCGTCGATGTCGGCCAGGACCTTCAGGGCACGTTCCTTGATCGCTGTTTCCCAGCACTTGCTGAGCTCAAAGGTGTAGGCGGCGACGATGTGCTCCCGCTCGGTGACCGTCATGCTCAGCCAGAACATGCGCGGCTGGGTGAAGTGGTCGTCGAAGGAGGCTGCCGCGTCCCGCACCTTGGTCGCCGCGGGCAGCGGCTCGGGGACCTCGATGTAGGCGCCGTTGTCGGCGCCGGCGAGGAAGGGGCAGCCGCCGTCGAGGGAGTTGGGCCGGTAGGGGGCGACCCCGCGGTGGACGGCGGTCTGGTGCATGCCGTCGCGGAGCATCTCGTTGACCGGCGCGTGGGTGCGGTTGATCGGCAGCTGCCCGAAGTTCGGACCGCCGAGCCGGCTGATCTGGGTGTCGAGGTAGGAGAAGAGCCGGCCCTGGAGCAGCGGGTCGGTGGTGACGTCGATGCCCGGGACGAGGTGTCCGACGTGGAAGGCGACCTGTTCGGTCTCGGCGAAGTAGTTCGAGGGGTTGGCGTTCAGGGTGAGCAGTCCGATCGGCTGGACCGGAGCCAGCTCCTCCGGCACGATCTTCGTCGGGTCCAGCAGGTCGATGCCTTCGAACATCTGGTCATCGGTGTCAGGGAACGTCTGGATGCCCAGTTCCCACTGCGGGTAGGCGCCGGACTCGATCGCGTCGGCCAGGTCCCGGCGGTGGAAGTCGGGATCCACGCCTGCGGTGATCTGGGCCTCCTCCCACACCAGGGAGTGCACTCCCAGCTTCGGCTTCCAGTGGAACTTCACCAGCGTGGTCGCGCCCGCGGCGTTCACCAGGCGGAAGGTGTGGACCCCGAAGCCCTCCATCATCCGGTACGAGCGCGGGATGCCCCGGTCGGACATGTTCCACAGCGTGTGGTGGGTGGCCTCGGTGTGCAGCGTGACGAAGTCCCAGAACGTGTCGTGGGCGCTCTGCGCCTGCGGGATCTCCCGGTCGGGATGCGGCTTGCCGGCGTGGATGACGTCGGGGAACTTGATCGCGTCCTGGATGAAGAACACCGGGATGTTGTTGCCGACCAGATCGAAGACACCCTCCGTGGTGTAGAACTTCGTCGCGAAGCCCCGGGTGTCCCGAACGGTGTCCGCGGAGCCGCGCGAGCCCAGCACGGTGGAGAAGCGCACGAAGACCGGCGTCTCGACATCTCTACCGAGGAACGCGGCCTTGCTGATCCCTTCCGCTGTGCCGTAACCCTGGAAGACGCCATGGGCGGCTGCGCCGCGGGCGTGCACGACCCGCTCCGGGATGCGTTCGTGGTCGAAATGCGTGATCTTCTCGCGCAGGTGGTGGTCCTGCAGCAGCACCGGGCCCCGCGGCCCTGCCTTCAGCGAGTGGTCGGTGTCGTACAGTCGTGCGCCCTGCGCGGTGGTCAGGAATTCACCTGCCTGCGCCACCTCGGCCTGCGGGATGCCCGTCGCCTGCCCGGTGGGGCTGTAGGTGTCCGGGCCGCGCTGATCGGTCTTGGGCTGCAGCGGGCCGACCGGCTCGGTCGGCTCGTCCACAGGGGGCGGCACGGGGGCCGGCGCGCCGGGGAGTTCGTTTCCGGGGTGAGCGACCTCCTGGACCTTCTCGGCGACCTTGTCGGCTGCTGCTGCCACGGGGTTCTTCTTCTTGGCACTCACGGGAGTTTCCGATCACTGAGGGAAGACAGAGGAACGACGTCCCGTCGCGATGACAGGAGCGTGAGATCCGCTGAGTACCCGGTTCCGCAATCGCAACGCCTGCGCCTCGCCCACGTGAGGCGTAGGTTCACCCGACGGGTTGACTCGTCGTGGCGAGGCCAGTTGGGCGTTTCTATGCCCTGAACCGGCTCTGAAGGGTGTCGCCGGTGTACTGGACCTCATCCACCAGGCGGGTGGCCTCGACGACGAGTACGCCGCCGTAGTGAGCGCTCTCCTTGGCCGTGTCGAGATCGGTCCGGGCCTGAGACTGCCGGTACGGCCGGCGCGCTCGTACCGGCGCGTGGTGCTCTCGGCGTCGAGCGTTACCTGACGAAGGACGGGATGCATGTGAGACGCCAGGTCGTGGAGGGTGCCGACGAGGGCGCTGACGATGTAGGCCGCGCTGTGGAAGCGCAGCGGCGGCGCAATGGTGATGTTGACGGCGGTCCCGATGTCGCAGCCGACGAGGACCAACAGCACGATCTGTCCCAGTTGGGTGATCCGGTCCGTGGCGTTGGTGGCGCTGCTCTACGCAGAGAAAGCGAAGTACGCCGCGGTGACTACCTGCGGGCCCTGGCTGACCAGCAGCCGTGACCGGCCGATGGCCGACGCGGTCACCGTCACCAGCCCGAAGGTCAGCAGATCCGGCCCGGCGAGGAAGCCGAGCACGGCCTGAAGGACACCACGTGGCCGGCCCCTCGTCAGCCGACGGCTTGCCCGAACAGCCGTCGGCTGTGGGCGTTCGGCAGGACCGCAGGCAGTGCTCGTGTGCGGGTCAGTCGGTGGAGAGTGCTTCGAGGAGGTCGCCGGCCTTGGGATCCGGGAGGGCGCGGGCGGCGTCCGCGAGAGCGACCATGCCGACGAGGTCGTGGCCGTCGATGACGGGCAGACGGCGGACCTTGTGGCTGGTCATGGTGCGGATGATCTCGTCGGTGGTGTCGTCGACGCCGATGGTGACGGCCTCGCCCTGGGCGAGTTCGCCGGCGCTGCAGGTGGCCGGGTCCTTGCCGGCCCCGAGGACCTTCACCACGATGTCGCGGTCGGTGAGCATGCCCTTGAGCTTGTTGTCGGCGCCGCAGATCGGGAGTGCTCCGACGCCCAAGTCCTTCAGCTTCCTCGCCGCGTCCAGGACGGTCTCCTCCGCGCGAATGCATTCGGTGCCGGTCGTCATGATGTCTCGTGCCGTGGTCATGTCCGTGCTCTTTCCTTGGGCCGCAACCGCGTCGAGGCGGCTGTTTGTCTGGTAGGCGCCAGGGTTTCCAGATTCCCAAGGGTGTAACGAGCCCTGTTTTCCTTCCGCCGAGGGGCGCGCGGTACTCACGGAAGCCCGCGTTGGCCGGACTGGATCCACATGATGCCGTCTACAGACCTCATGGCCCGGCGAGGTGAGCACGGTGAATCACGAGAACGCCGAACGTGCCGGAAACGCGTACGGATCCGTCCCCATCATGGAATGGCTACTGGCCACCGAGTCCCTGGAAGGCTTCCTCCAGGTCCTCGCCGACGCGGCGCTGGATCTGTCGCAGACGGAGGGGATCGGGGTCATGCGCGAGCGGGATCACCGTCCTTTGACCGTGGTCAGCGCCTGTCCGGCAGCTCCTGCCCTGCACGAGAAGCAGTACGGACACGAAGGCCCCTGCCTGCAGGCCGGCCGTACTGGCAAAGAGATCGTCGTCGACGACATGCTGGGGTGACCCCCAACCCTTCGCGGCCGCCCTCGGATCCGCTCCTCGCTGTCCCTGCCGATCGCCGACCGGACCGAGACGGTGCGCGCCCTCGACCTCTACGCCAGTTCGCCCGGCGCTTTCGAGACCACGGACCGGACGGTCCTGCGGCAGGCCACCGGCGCGATCTGCGCTCTGCCTCCCCGGGGGCCGCCGTGCGCGTCCGCGAGCAGTCCGAGCAGATGCCGCTGCGCTGCCGCAGGCTGAGCGCCCGCCAGATGATGCGCGTGGGGCAGCGTGGACGGCCATCGACGCCTGATGTCCCTCAGCGGGGACAGCTCTGTCGTGCCGTAAAAGGCCCGGTCTCGTAGAAACACCCGCCGCCTGGCGTGAGGACGGCGGGGATTTTGGCCTCGAGGGGGTACCCGGCGTCCATGGACATCGAAAAGGAGACCGTGCTGGCTGCCGCTTCCTACAGCGGCGCATTGTGGCTAATGGCGGCGGGCATCGCTGTCGTCGTCATCCTGGTCGTCGCGTTTTTCATCGGTACCCGGCGTTCTGCCCGGCGCCGTTCAATCAATCCGTCCCAGGCCGCACAAGCGCGTCGTGACCTGGCGGACCCCGCACGCCGCGGCGACGGCTGGAGCACTCCCGACGACGACCCGGAGCAGGGGCATCCCCACCGCTGACGGCAATTCACGCTGTGCCCCACAGTCCAGTAGTCCTGTCCCCGCCCCGCCTCCGTGATGCGCGCCGGACTGGCCCGGCAGATCTCCGTACGGCCAATCCTGACGGGAGCACCCCCACCCCCACCCGCCATCACAGCGGCCGTCCTCCAGTAGGGCTGCGATATGGGTGCGGACGTAAGTGCGGCAGCAGAGTCATCTTCTGAGAGTTCGCCGTAGAGGCCGCCGGTGGAGGCCGTAACGGTGCCCGCCTGAGGCGAGAGAAGTTCGGGCAGTCCGACGCTGCCGGGGTGCCGGCATGCTGAGCGAGAGCGACGAACCTCCGGACTGTGCTGGCCGATGTGGTCGGGGCCCATGGCCTTGCGTACCTCGGGGAACCATTCCTTCTCTTCTTCCTCGACGTGGTGACGACGTTTTCGATGAGGACGGTCATCTTGGCGTCGAACCGCTCGTCGGCGGGGTCGAGGGCCCTTGAATTCGGAGAGCATCCACAGCACGATGTAGTGCTCGTCGACGCTTTCGAGTACGAGGTCCTTGGTATCGGGGGCCGCTTCCCGGGAGGCCGGACAGAAGGTCTTCTCTTCGATGAAGGTGTGCGTGGTGAGTTCCTCGATCACCTGGTCGGCGATCTTTCGCTTTTCGGCGTGCGCTTTGTCGCAGAAGAAACGGCACGGTTGCGCAGGGAACGTATCGAAGCCGACTACGACTACGACAACAGCGACGAGGACCGGCTGACCTGAGCGACCGGACCGGAAGCGACCGAGGGTCCGGGCCCGATCCCCTGAGGATTCGGGCCCGGGCCGCGTTCAGCAGCTCTCGTTCAGCCCTTCCTGCGGCGGCACCCGCCGCGAACTCGGAGAGACGGTCCAGGCCCTCGCGGACAAGTGTTCGATCTGCTCGCGGAGCTCGGCGGGTGTAGGGGTGCTGTGCTGGTCGGGGGGCGTGTGGGTCATCGGTGTGCGCTCCTCTTGATCTCAGCCACATCGGCCTTGACGTTTTCGATCGTGCTCTGGGGTGTCGGCGGGGATGCCTTGCCAACCTGCTTCTTGCCACTGAGGGCCAGGACCGCGGCGATCGCGCCGAGGACGGCGGTGACGATGAGGGCAGCCGCCCACACCGGCAGCAGCAATGCCACGGCCGCGATCACGCTCGCCACCAGCGCTTGAAGCATCAGGAAACCGGCCAGCGAAGCCCCGCCGAACAGGCCGCCGCTCTTGCCGTAGCGCTTGCCCTTCTCCTTCATCTCGGCCTGCGCCAGCTTCATCTCGCCGCGGACCAACTCAGTCAGCTGCTGAGAGGCCTGCTGGACCAGCTCGCCCACCGGCTCGTGCCCGACGTCGTGCGCAAGCGGGCCCTGCGGTTGTGTACTCGACACGCGATCCCCTCCTGCTCTGTGTCGTTCCTGCCCTTCGGGCCGCGCCACGGCGGCCGGCCCGGCCTTCGGCGAGAAGCCGAGTACCCCGAACCGGGCAGTTCAGGAGGGAAACACTCAGCGGTGAGCAGCGGATGCGCCGCGGGACGTTGTGTGGCCACTACAACAAGCGCCCCAGCAGATGCGGGACATGCCGGGTAAGCCAGGTACCGCCCAGCCCGATCAAGGCACCGACGAGGACATCGGTGGGGTAGTGGGCTCCCGCCTGCGCGCTCGACGGCCAGCAGAGCGGCCGGCACCGCGCAGGCGGCAGCGGCCGGCGGCCGGACGGGAGCGACGGCGGCGACGAAGGCGACCGCGGCCGCGGTGTGGCCCGAAGGGAAAGGGGAGGAGTCAGGCCGGTCCTCAACCTCGTTGTGATTGATCCACTGCTCGGGCGGGCGGGGCCGGTCGACCGGCTGCTTACCCACCCCGTTGGAGACCAACTGCGCGACAGCGAGCGCCGCAAGCCCCAGCACGGCTGATCTGCGCCCGCGCCGCCCACCGAACGCCGCCATGACGGCCGCTGCACCGCACCACGTCTTGCTGCTCTCCGCTGTCTCCTCCACCGCGGACAGCAGCCGGCTGATGCCGGGCGGGATACGGCCCGCCGCCCGCTGTGTCAGCCGCCGATCTGCTTTGCGGACATCCGCCGTCAGTTTCATGAGTGGCAGGTATCCCCGGGCGTCGGGTGCACACCCGGTTGCAGATCGCTGGTAGGCCAGGATTTTTCAGGCCCTGCTGTTTTCGCTTGTGAAGATCGGGCACTCAGGGCGCAGGCCGGTCAGGTGGCCTTCACCTTTAAGGGACTGGCCGGCTGTAGGTTCCCCCGGTTCGGCCACGTGTGCTGGGGGAGCCGCCCTTCGAGTCGGTCGAGTGCGACGACGGCGAGGTTGGTCAGGCTGCGTTTGACGTGGGCCCACACGCCCTCGACAGGGTTCAGGTCCGGCGAGTAGGCAGGCAGCAGAATGCGCCCCGTTTCCTAGTCGACGCGGCCAGGTCGTTGGATGAAGAGCTCAAGGGCGGGCTGAGGGCCGGCGTGCGCTACACGGTCGCCAGAGTGGTGACGAGCGATGCTTTTGCCAAGGCGTGGGACAGCATCCAGCGCGGCGCGCACACCGCCGCGACGAACGTCCTCACCGGGGAGGGAGGCGGAGCGCTCGAGGTCAAGGGCGACACCATCACGCTGAACGTCGGCGCTGTCATCGAGGAACTTCAGAAGCAGGTGATCGGCGTGACCCTTGTCGGGGCGGAAGACAGAGTTCGCCCGAGCCTCGGACGACCAGGTGGGTGGGGACGGTGATGGTGCGGGCGCGGGTGCGGTCGCCGTCGAGTCGGGTCAGCGCGGTGGTCGCGGCTGCCCTGCCGAGTTCTTCCGCGTCCTGGGCGACGACGGTCAGGGCCGGCTCGAGTGCCTCGGCGAGCGAGACGTCGTCGAAGGCGACGACGGCGACGTCCTTGCGCTTGCTGCGGGCCAGTTCGGCGACGATGCCCAGCGCCATGATGTTGTTGCCGGCGAACAGGGCTGTGGGGGGATCGGCCAGGCCGAGGAGTTGGGCGGTCGCGGCCTCGGCTCCTTGCTGATTGTGGGCGTTGGCGAGGAGCGAGCGGTCGTCGGGGATGTCGGCTTCCTGGAGTGCCGAGCGGTAGCCGGCCAGACGTTCACGGCGGGTGTACAGCTTCACGGGCAGGTCGCCGACGAAGCCGATGCGCCGGTGTCCGTGGGCGATGAGGTGGGCGACGCCGTCGTGGGCGCCGGCCCGATTGGAGCTGACGATGCTGTCGGTGGCGAGGCCGACCCCGGGGCGGTCCAGGAAGATCACGGGCAGCCCCGCCGTACGGTGGGACTTGAGGTGGGAGTGGTCGGCGCCGACGGACGGTACGACGATCAGGATGCTGACGCGGCGGGCGAGGAACTTGTCCGTCAGGGCGCGTTCGCGCTCGGGGTCGTCCGCGGAGGAGCCCATGAGGAGGGTCAGTCCGCGTTCGCCGACGGTGTCCTCGATGGCGCGGGCCACGGCTCCGAAGAAGGGGTTGGCGAGGTCGGGAATGACCAGCCCGATGGTGGTGTCCGGGCCGCCGATGCGAATGTTGCGGGCCATGAGGTTCGGCTGGAAGCCGAGCTTGGCCACTGCGGCGAGTACCTGTTCCCTGGTCTGCGCGGAGGCGGGTCCGTCCTCGTTGAGGACTCGGGAGACCGTCTTGGCGCTGACGCCGACTTCTCGGGCGACGTCGGCCAGGGTGGGGCGGCGGTTCGCTGCCATGGAGGAAACCGTCTCCTGAGGGCTCTCGCTTCCGGCCGCGGCCTCGGCCGGAAGATGCGAGAGCTGGGTAGTGCTGTCAGGTGGCCCGGACTCCGGCGGCCTTCGCGGCCTCCGAATCCGCTACGACAGTATCTCCGGTTTCGTCGACGGTGAGAGCGCCGGTCATGATGGCGACGACCTCGGCCATGGAGTAGTCGGAGGGCTTGATCACGGCAGCGCGCCGGCCGAGGCGGTGGACGTGGATCCGGTCGGCGATCTCGAAGACGTGGGGCATGTTGTGACTGATCAGGACGACCGGCATGCCCTTGTCGCGGACCCGGCGGATGAGGTCGAGGACCTGGCCGGACTCCTTGACGCCGAGGGCGGCGGTGGGTTCGTCCATGACGACGACGGAGCGGGCCCAGGCGACGGAACGGGCGACCGCGACGGCCTGCCGCTGTCCGCCGGAGAGCGTCTCCACCGACTGCGTCAGCGAGCGCAGGCCGATCTTCAGGTCGGCCATGTGCTCGGCGGCCTCCTGGCGCATGCGCTTCTTGTCCAGCATGCGGAAGACACTGCCGAGGACGCCGGGGCGGCGCAGCTCGCGCCCGAGGAACATGTTCGAGGCGATGTCCATGGAGGCGGCCACGGCGAGGTCCTGATAGACCGTCTCGATGCCGTGGGCGCGTGCGCTCTGCGGGCCGGAGAAGGTGATGGGCTCGCCGTTGAGTCGTATCTCGCCCGCGTCGGGGGTCACCGCACCGGTGAGGGCCTTGATCAGGCTGGTCTTGCCGGCGCCGTTGTCGCCGATGACGGCGAGGACCTCGCCGGGCAGCAGGTCGAAGTCGGCGCCGTCGATGGCGGTGACCTGGCCGTACCGCTTGACCAGACCGCGGGCCTGCAGCACGGGCGTGGGGGAGGAGGTGACGGTCATCAGGCCTTCTTCCGGGAGAGCTGGTCGACGGTCACCGCGAGGATCACCAGGACTCCGGTGATCAGGGTCTGGTAGATGGAGGCGACGCCCATCAGCTGGAGGCCGTTGCGGAACACGCCGACGATGAGGACGCCGATGAAGGTGCCCAGGACCGAGCCGCGGCCGCCGAAGAGGCTGGTGCCGCCGAGGACCACGGCGGTGATGCTGTCGAGGTTGTCGGTCTGTCCCGCCTGCGGGTCGCCGACTCCGGTGCGGGAGATGAGCAGCAGGGCGGCGATGCCGTACAGCAGACCGGCCACGGTGTAGATGCCGATGGTCAGGCGAGAGGTACGGATGCCGTTGAGCCGGGCGGCCTCGGCGCTGTTGCCCAGGGCGTAGACGTGCCGTCCCCAGCCGGTGCTGCTCAGCGCGTAGGCGAGGAGGAGGAACAGGGCGATGGTGACCAGGGAGCCGTAGGTGATGTCCGTGTGGCCCAGTGGGAAGGTCTCCCCGAGGGCCGTCAGCGGGCCGGGCAGGTTGGTGACCGTCTGCTCCTCGGAGTAGATGTGGGTCAGCGCGAACGCCACGTTGAGCATGCCAAGGGTGACGATGAACGGCGGCAGCGGGATCTTCTGTACCAGCAACCCGTTGAGCAGACCGAACCCGCCGCAGACCACCAGGCCCAGGGCGACGGCGAGGAGCGGGGGCAGGGAGCCCTCGGCGGCCATCTTGGCGATCACGATGCTGCCGAACGCCATCACGGCCCCGCACGACAGGTCGATCCCCGCCGTGAGGATGATCAGGGTCTGCCCGATGGCGAGGGTGCCCACGACCATGACCTGCTGCACGATCAGCGAGAAGTTCCCGCCGGTCAGGAACTGGTCGGTCGAGAAGGAGAAGAAGGCGCAGGCCAGGAGGAGGGCGGCCAGGGGTCCGGTGGTCGGCGCCGTGAGCAGTCTGCGGGCTGTGGTCGGTGCCTTGAGCTCCGAGTACGGCGTTGTCGTGGCTGTCATGCGAAGTCCTTGTCGGAAGACAGAGGTCCTTGTCGGAGGACGAGGGCAGAAGCCCCGCCGACGGGACAAGGGGGGCGGCCGTCCCTGGTCGGGGAGGTGGGCCGACCGCCCCGCTGAGGGGAGTGACGGTCTCGTACGGTCCTGGGGCTGTCGTCACCTCCCCGCCTGCCTCGGGCGGGGAGGTGACGACAGCCCCTGGGGGCTTAGCCCCAGCAGTTCTCCAGGCCGTAGGCGGTGTCCTTCGACGTGACCCCATCCTGCGCCTTGTCTGTGATCAGCGTGACGCCGGTGTCGGTGTAACCGGACGCCTTCTTGCCGTCCTTGGCGTACGTCACGACTGCCTTGACGCCCTCGGCGGCCATCTTCAGCGGGTACTGCTGCGAAGTCGCGGCGATCTTGCCGTCCTTGACGGCCTGGGTGCCGGTGCAGCCGCCGTCGACAGAGACGATCAGGACGTCCTTCTCCCGGCCCTTGGCCTTCAGCGCGGTGTACGCGCCCAGGGCCGCCGGTTCGTTGATGGTGTAGACGACGTTGATGTCGGGTGACTTCTGCAGGCAGTTCTCCATCGCGGTCTGGCCCTTGGCCTGGTCGCCACCGGTGTCCTGGGCGCACACGACGTCCTTGTCGGTAGCGCCGAAGCCCTTCAGGAAACCGTTGTGTCGCTGGACGCCGACGGAGACGCCCGGCGCCAGGTCGAGGGCGGCTATCTTCGCCGTCTTGCCCTTTATGGCGGCCTTGGCGTACTCGCCGATCAGCTGGCCGGCCTTGAGGTTGTCGGTGGCGAAGAGAGCGTCGACCGCGCTCTCCGGCTCGGTCGGCGTGTCCAGCGCGATGACCAGAACACCCTTGGCACGGGCCTTCTGGATCGCGGGCACGATCGCCTTGGAGTCACTCGGGGTGATCAGGATGCCCTTCACCCCGGCGGCGACCATGTTCTCGATGGCGGTGACCTGCCCGGCGTTGTCCCCGTCGAACTTGCCTGCCGCGGTGGACAGTTGGGCACCGTTCTCCTTGGCGGCCCTCTCCGCGCCCTCCTTCATCTTCACGAAGAACGGGTTGGTGTCGGTCTTGGTGATCAGACCGACTTTCACCTCGCCCGAGCCGGAACTCGTGGAGCCCGAACCGGAGCCGGACCCGCAGGCCGTCAGGGTGAGTGCCGCGACGCCCGTGACCGCGGCGGCTCGGAGGAGGGACGAGGACAGGCGAGTGGTGCGAGACATGATCGACTCCTGTGGGATAGCGGGCGGCACGGGGGTTGGGATCAGAGCAGGCCGCCCGGGGTGTCATCGTTGACTTATGTCATCGTTGACACTGCCTGGCCAGGATGATGGACTCCGGATACCGGCAACGTCAATGCCTTCCACTCGTCACAAATCGGCAACGTCCGTAGCCGTCGGCTCCGCGCGGTCGGTCAGTGGCTGTGTCGCCGCGCCGCCCCTTTGCCCGGTCTTTCCGAGCCTTTCCGAGAGAGAGCAGCCCATGAGCCCGCGTCAGATCACCGTTCTGGGAGAGTGCGTCGCGGACGCCTTCGCCGAACCGGCAAACGCTTCGAACGAGCTCGCCCTGCGGGTGCTGCCTGGCGGCGGACCTGCGAATACGGCGGTGGCCCTGGCCCGGCTGGACACGCCGGCCCGCTTCCTCGCACGCCTGTCCGGCGATGTGTTCGGCCGCCTGTTCCGGGCCCACCTGGAGGCGTCCGGGGTCGACCTGTCGTACGCCGTCGCCGCCGTCGAGCCCAGCACGCTGGCCGTGGCGGAGCTGGACGCCACCGGGCAGGCCGCGTTCTCGTTCCACGCGCAGAACACGGCCGACTGGCAGTGGACTCCAGGGGAACTGGCAAGGGTGGATCTGTCCGAAACGGCCTGTGTGCACACCGGGTCGCTGGCGCTGGTCCGTGAGCCCGGCGGGGCGGCGGTGGAGGAGTTCCTGGCGGCTGCCGCTCCACGGGCCACCATCAGCATCGATCCCAACGTCCGGCCGCTGCTGGTGCGCCCCGAGGTCTACCGCGCCCGGCTGGCGCACTGGTGCGCTCTCGCCGACATCCTGCGGCTGAGCGAGGACGACCTGGAACTCCTCCTGCCGGGCACTCCGCCCGAGCAGGCGTGCGACATCTGGCATGCGGCGGGGGTGCGGCTCGTCGTGATCACGCTCGGCGCCGACGGCGCCCTGGCCTCGCTCGACGGCGAACGGCTGCGGGTGCCCGCGGTGGCCACGCGGGTCGTCGACACGGTCGGCGCGGGGGACTCCTTCACCGCCGGCCTGCTGCACCACCTCGGCGCCCGCGGACTCCTCGGTGGCCGGCTGGCCGATCTCGGTCTCGATGAGGTCGCGGAAGCCTGCCGGTTCGGCACCCGGGTCGCGGCCCTGACATGCTCGGTCGCCGGTCCCAATCCGCCGTGGCGGAACCAGTTGGAGCAGCTTACGGCCGCCGGCGGCGCCTGACGGGTGGGCGGGCCGCGCCGGGCAGTTCCGCCCCAATCCTTGACGCGTCGGCCGGATTCCGCTCATCATCGGGCCACTTGATGTCAACGATGACACAAGTCAACGATGACACCCTCGGCCGCGTGGACGACGACGCCGATCAGGGAGTCACGTTTCGGTCGGTCCACGCACGAGCCGCAGGCTCCGCCCAGTGGACGGCCACAGCACAGGAGACACCATGAGCTCTGGACGTGTATCCCGGCACGCTCTCGGACACACCCAGGCCCAGCTCGTCTCCCAGGAGACGTCCGTCAACCTGATCGTCGACGGCAAGGTCGTCCGCAGCGCCACCGGCTCCAACAGCGAAACCCTGGACCGAGCCTCCTTCGACAGGCGCTCCTACGCCGGCAAGCAGGCGCAGATCCAGATCGTCGACATGAACACCGCCGGCTGGGGCCACCTCCTCGCCGACCGGTTCACCGCCGCCGACACGGCCGCGAAGTCCGTTGTGCAGCGCGCCGACTGGGCCGACTACGGCAAGGACTACTACGCGGCGGTGTCCTGGAGAACATGTCGGGCGGCAAGCCGTACATGATCGGCTGGATGAACAACTGGGACTACAGCGAGGTCATCCCCACGTCACCTTGGCGCAGCGCGCAGAGCATCCCCCGGGAGATGGCCCTGCGTACGGTCGACGGCAGCATCCGGTTGACCAGCCGGCCCGTGAACAGCGTGTCGTCCCTGCGGCAGCCGCACGCGGTGACCGCGTCCGGCGTCACCGTCAAGAGTGCCTCCAAGACCCTGATCGGCCCCGCGGCGCAGGGCAAGGCTCTCGACATCGAGGCGACCCTCTCCCTCAAGGACGCCGAACCCTTCGGTCTGAAGGTGCACACCGGCGCGAATGGCGGGGTGACCGTCATCGGCTACGTCACCACGACTCGGGAGCTGTACGTCGACCGTACCCACTCCGGCGCCGTGGACTTCAGCAGCACCTTCCCCGGTGTCCAGACCGCACTGAAGGCCGAGAACGGCAAGGTGAAGCTGCGGATCCTCGTCGACTGGTCGTCCGTCGAGGTGTTCGGTGGCAGCGGCGAGGTTTCGATCACCGACCAGATCTTCCCCGACCCCGCCGGCCAGGGAGTGCCGGTCTTCGCCGAGAACGGCTCGGTGAAGCTGGACAAGGCCGTCGTCCGGCACCTCGACTCCGCCCACAAGCGACGTTCACGACCGACGCCCACGACTGACAAGGACACGAGACCGTGAAGAAAACCCTGCTCGCCGAGTTCACCGCCCGCGAGGGCGCACAGGACGAGGTCGCCCGTCTGATCGGCGACTACGCCCTGAAGGTGCGCGAGGAAGAAGGCAACCTCGCCTTCGACGTCTACACCAAGGCAGCCGCCCCGCGCGCCTTCTGGATCTTCGAGGTGTACCGGGACGAGGACGCCTTCAAGGCGCACCTGAACGCCCCGTACGGCGGCCCTTTCAACGCCGCCCTCGTTCCGCTGATCGAAGAGGACGCCTCCGTGCTGACGTTCCTGAACCCGCTGCCCACGAATCCGTAACGAGCCGTTGACAAGGGCCTCCACCGGGGCGCGGTCTCATCCCGCACTCACTTGCCAAAACGATTGGGCACCACTTGGGCAGGCGGATCGGGATGAAGGACGTGGCGGCAGCCGCCGGAGTCTCGGTCACGACCGTTTCCCACATCCTCAACGAGGTCGAGGGCAAGCGCGTCAACACCGAGACCCGGCAGCGCGTTCTGGAGACGGCCCGGCAACTGGGGTACGCGCCCAACGGACTGGCCCGTGGCCTGCGGCTGAAGCGGTCGAGCACCATCGGCTTCGTCAGTGACCAGATAGCCACCGGTCGTGTCCCCGGTCGTGGTGTAGCCGATCGCGGTCCGTCGCTTCCGCTTTGGAGCCGTCCGGTACGTGCCGCTGTCAGCCGTCGTGCGATCACCGCTGGTCCCGGCCCGGCGAGCCTCAGCAGGGCCTCCGGCGAGGGCGATTCGGGCCGCAACCTGGGGATTCCGTCAGCTTGATCGGCTACACCACTCGGGGCCTCCCCCTGAGTGGTGGACACGCTGATACTGGATCTGCTTGATCCGGAGGAAGCGAGAAGACCGCCGATGGCGATGAAGGACTACTCGGA
>NZ_JBVHQB010000038.1:0-58755 GCF_055567635.1 Streptomyces sp. NPDC026500
GTCGCGGCAGGACAGGGCGGGATCCCCCGCCCCCGGCGATCAGCCGGTGCCGGAGGGACGACACCGCCCAAACAGCGGTCGAGCGTCCGTGAACCCCAACCCACCTCGGTTGAAATCCCCCTCTTTTAAGAGGGGGAGGATGTCAATTCTTCCCCCGCGACCTGGTCGACCACCTCGCCGACGGCTGGGACCTTCAAGAGGTCCACCCGTTCGAGGAGGGCGGCCTGCCGCGGCGGCTGTGGCGCGTCACCCAGGCCCTGCCCCGGTGAGCGCCGCCCCGCCGCCGTCGGCGGACCTGGTGGTCGACGGCTTCGGCCTGCTGTGCGTCACCCTGCTGCTGCGACTGCGCGCCCGGATCACCGCCGCCGGGCAGGTCCGAAGCGTCGAGTGGCGGCCGGGATCCAGTGACTGGTCGCGCAGGGCGGCGGCCGAGGCGACGGCGTTGCGCAACCGGTCGCCGCGGGTGGTGTCGCGGAAGTCGAGGACGACGGTGAGGTCCCACCGGCCGGTCGTGTCCCGGGGTTCGGCGCTTGTTGTCGCGGCCACGTGCCGCGTGGTCGGCGTGCCGTCGGCCGGGCGGCTTTGGTAGCGGGGGCCGCGGTCCAGGACGATGCGGTTGCGGTCGTCGAAGACCCGTACGTGTTGCGCCAGTTCGGCCGCCATGGTGGGGTCCGCAACTATGTGAACAACAGCAGTGGCAGCACCAGTTGTTCGGGCTGGATCGACTGGGCCCCGGAGGGGGACACCGGCCACTTCTACGGTCTGCAGAACCGGATCTGGGCCAATCCGTGGACGACCCTGGAGTCCACCTACATCCCGGACAACTCCCCCGCCCTGGCCCGGGTCTGTGTGCAGGCGACCGGCGACAACACCGCGCGCTGCACCGCATGGTGGTAGAACGCTGACGGCCACCGCCTGATCGTCAGGGGTGCTGAACCCTCGCCGGGCACCGCTGCCGGGCCGCGGTACCCCCGCGGCCCGGCAGCGGTGCCCGGCGTCCTGGCGGACGTTGCCGAGATCGGCGCCACATCGCCGGCGGAGGGCCCGGCGCGGATCCGCTCAGCCTTCCCGTACCCGTCCCCTGCACACTCCTGCACCCGGGCCCGGGCAGCCCTGCGGGAACCGGACGAAAGCAAGCTCACCGGGCTGCAGCAGCCCGGTCACCAGCGCCGCCGATGCGAGGCCCCGTGCTCCGGGCCGGCTGACGCGCTCGGCCCGCGACAACGACCGTCAGGTCAGAGGTGGTTGAAGGGCTCGGCGTAGGCGAAGGTGCCGCGCAGGGTCGGCTCGTACGCCGAGAGGGTCCGCACCTGGAAGTAGTCGCCGTAGCCGGGGTCCGGCGCGGTGATGCCGTACTGCGTGCTGGGGTGGAAGCCGTAACGGCCGTAGTACGCGGGGCTGCCGAGCAGGGCGACGAGCGGTTCGCCCAGTGCGTCCGCCGCGCCGAGCGCGGTGTGGACGAGTGCCAGCCCGACGCCTCGGCGCTGGTGATCGGGGTGCACGCTGAGCGGGCCGAGTCCCAGGACCGGGGCGGTGTCGACGTGGGCCCGGGTGCAGATCACATGCCCGACCACCTCGTCCCGCTCGTTCACCGCCACGAGCGACAACTTGGGCAACCAGCCCTCGCAGGTGCGCAGTTCGTCCAGCAGGGTGGCCTCGACGGGGACCGCCGTCCCCGGTTTGGCGAACGCGGCCGCGGTGAGGGCGAATACGGCTGGAATGTCGGCGGGTGTTTCGCGTCGGATCAGCACCGGCACAGTCTGGGTGTCGGGGCGGCGCGGGTGCAAAGGAATAAGGAAGAGGGAATCAGAAGGTGTTCTCCTTCCTCCCTGCTGTAACCGGCGAGACCGACTCCGGGGCGGCTCAGTGGCCGACGCGCCCCGGTTTTTCCTGGGTCCGCACGGAACGGCGAGGCGTCCGCCGGCGGCTCAGGTCGGCAGGGGCAGTCCAGCGAGCATGATCGCCGACCGGATGACGTTGCCGAGGTCGCGTTCCGACTGCTCGGCGTTGTGATGGACTTCGTACTGGATCACCAGGCCGTCCACGGCGGCGACGATGAAGCGTACGAGTGCGGGCAGGTCGACCTCGGGCGGGCTGGGCATGTGGGCCAGTGCGGAGGCGAACACCTCCTGGGCGGACATTTGGTAGCGGGTGTACTGCCACTCCGCGAGCCACTCGAACCCGGGGGTGCGGCGGCAGAAGACAGTCAGCTCGTACTGCATCAGTTGCAGGCCGTCGTCACCCACCACGTAGGCCCAGAAGGCCCGCAGTCCCGTCTCGATGGCCTGGGTGAGTCCGCCGGCCGGGTCGACGGCGTTGCGCAGCACCTGTTCGACCTGTGTGGTCACTTCGGCGATGACCGCGCTGAGCAGCTCGTTCTTGTCGTGGAAGGCGTAGTGCAGGGCCGCTTGTGGGGCGCCGGCGTGCTCGGCGATGCGGCGGGTGGTCGCCCGATCCAGGCCCTCCCGGGACATCACTTCGATCGCGGCTTTGACGAACTGCGCCCGACGCGCGTCGACCGTCATCCGAGCCAGTGTTCCCACCTCTTCGCGCCTGCCGCCGAGCATCGTCCCGGCAGAAGTTTCAACATCGCCTCTTGACGGGCCAAGGTCACTCTACTTCACTTGGGCAACCGACTTGGTCACTTGCCCAACTTTGGAGTTGCTCATGTCCGACCCCCATGACACCGACGTCGTTGTGGTGGGCGCCGGCCTCGCCGGCCTGTCCGCCGCACGCCGCCTGCACGACGCAGGAGTGGACGTGGTCGTCCTGGAAGCCCGCGACCGCGTCGGGGGCCGTACCTACTCCGCCACCGAGGACGGGGGCCGCCTGGTGGAGTACGGCGGCCAGTGGATCGGTCCCACCCAGGACCGCATGTACGCGCTGGTCGAGGAGTTCGGCCTGGAGACCTTCGCCCAGTACAACGACGGCGACAACCTGCAGCTGTCCGACGGCAAACTGCTGCGTTACCACGGCGCGATCCCGACCGGAGACCCGGTCATCGCCGCCGACCTGATGGACGCGATGGTCGAGCTGACCTCCGCTGCCATGACCGTCGACACGGCCGCGCCCTGGGCGCATCCGCAGGCCGCCGAGTTGGACAGCACGACCGTGGAGACCTGGATCCTCCAGCAGTCGTACTGCGAGGGCGCCAAGGTGTGGCTGCGCGCCCTGACCCGCGCGCTGTTCCCCGCCGAGCCCGGCGAGATCTCGATGCTCCACGCGCTCTTCTACATCGCCTCGGGCGGCGGGCTGGAGAAGCTGATCGGCACTATCAACAGCGCCCAGGAGGCCCGGATCACCCACGGCTCGATGCAGGTCTCGCAGCGACTGGCCGCGCTGCTCGGTGATCGGGTGCGGCTGAACAGTCCGGTCCACCGCATCGAGCACGGTAGCGACGCGGTCGCCGTGCATCACGAGGGCGGTGTGCTCCGGGCCCGCCGGGTGATCGTCGCCATCCCGCCGACCCTCGCCGGACGCATCCGCTACCTCCCGGCTCTGCCGGGCCTGCGCGACCAGCTCACCCAGCGCTCCTTCATGGGTTCCGCCGTCAAGATGAGCGTCGTCTACGACAGCCCGTTCTGGCGCGAGGAGGGCCTGTCCGGCCACATGGTCAGCGACAGCGGCCTGGTGTGCACCACCTTCGACCAGACCCACCCCGACCGCCCCGAGGGCGTCCTGGTCTGCTTCGTGGACGCAGGCGCCGCCCGCCGCGCCGCGGCGATGACCGCCGCTGAGCGGCAGACGACCGTCATCGAGGACCTGGCCAGGTATTTCGGCGAGAAGGCGCGCACCCCGATCGCCGTCCACGAGAAGCTCTGGCTCGACGACGAGTGGGCGCGCGGCTGTTACGTCGGCATCATGTCGCCCGGTACCTGGTCCACCCTCGGCTCGGCCCTGCGTGAACCGATCGGCTCCATCCACTGGGCCGGCACCGAGTACGCCACCGTCTGGAACGGATACATGGACGGGGCGGTCAGCTCCGGGCAGGAGACCGCCGACGCCGTCCTCGCCGAGATCACCGCCGCAGCGGCCGCCTCGATCGCCACCGAGGTGACCCGATGAACGCCGGAGCAGAGCAGGAGACGGTGACCGCAGCGGAACTGCAGCAGGCCCTGGCCGACTACGCCGACAAGGCCAACGCCAGCCCGCGGGCCAGGAAGACCCTGGCCACCTGGAGCTGCCTCATCCACATCGAGGCCACCGACCTCTCCGAGGCCGCCTTCACCTTCCATGTCATCGCCGGCGCCGCCCAGCCCGTGGCCGAGGGGCGCCGCGGTATCCCGGACCTCGTCGTGCGCGGCCGCGCCTTCGACCTGGCGGAGATCTTCTGGGGCGACGCCAACCCCGTGTCCAACTACATGCAGGGCGCCATCAAGACCCAGGGCCGCGCGGAGGACGTCATGCGTCTGGACGCGATGGCCATGTTCATCTTCCTCGGACAGTAGGAGCAAGACACCCGCCATGGCCGATCAGATCTCGAACGAGCAGCCCCAGCTCAGCCGCTCCCTCTCCCTCGGCGGCGCCTCCGCCATCTCCACCGGCCTCGCGTTCGCCGCCATCAACTTCCTGGGCCTGGCCCAGTTGCTCACCTACGTCAGCGGGCCCGTCTCCTGGCTCGCGGTTCTCGCCGGCGCCGTCCTGATCCTCGGGGTGCGTGCCCTGTTCTCCGAACTCAACGGCCTCTACCCGACCGCCGCCGGCATCCGGCTGTGGATGCAGCGGGCCATGAACGACCGGCTGGCCCTGATCATCACGCTCACCTACATGACCGCGATCGTGCTGGTCATCGGGGCGGACGCGTACATCATCGGCGAGGCCATGGCCTACGCCTTCCACAACGGCCATCTGGTCGCGATCGGTTACGTCGCCGCCCTGCTGGTCCTGGCCACCTGGACGAACCTGCGCGGCATCAAGCTCGCCGGCGCCGCGGAGAAAGTCGTCACCACCGTCGTGGTCGTGGCGACCGTGGCGATCGGGGTGATCACCATGATCCACCACAGCCCGCTCGCACACCCGGGCGCCGGATCCAGCAGTTCCCCGGTGCAGGCGCTGATCCTCGGCATCTTCCTCTACACCGGCTTCGAGTGGGTCACCACCAACGCCGAGGAGGTCACCAGGCCCACAACCATCCAGCGGGCCATGCTCGTCTCGGTCCTCGTGCTCGCCGGCAGCCAGGCGGTGTTCGCGGTCGCCATGGGCGTCACCCTGAATGGCGCCCAACTCGGCACGGCCTACCCGCAGTTGCTCGTCGCCCAGTCTTCCCTCGGCCATGTCGGGATGCTGGTGATGCTCGCCGTCACCGCACTCACCGCCGTCAACACCTTCAACGGCGGCTTCGTCACCCTCTCCCGGTTCATCTACGCGGTCGCCCGCGAGGGCAAGCTTCCCCGCCCGCTGACCCGCCTCAACGACCGTGCCGTCCCCGTCCTGCCCATCTACCTCCTCGGCGGCAGCTCCCTCGTGCTGGCCGTCGTGGTCGCCGCGACCGGTTCGTTCGCCGTGATGGTGTCGGTGTGTGCCGCCCTGGAGATGATGATCTACGCTGCGGCCGGCTTCGTCGTGTGGCGGCTGCGCCGCCGCGCCCCGGAGCAGGCACGGCCGTTCAAACTGCGCGGCGGAGCCCCGCTGGCGCTCGCCTTCACCGTGCTGTTCGGCCTGCTCGGCCTGCTCGCCGGCGTCAGTGTCGGCCCCGACATCACCCCCGTGCCGCTCGCCGTCGTCCTCGGCTGCGCCGCGCTCGTCGCCGTGTACGTCTTCACCTACGTCCCTCGTCTGGAGCGCCGCGAGGCCGAGGAACTCGCCGCCCGCCGGGCCGCCCGCGCCGCCGCCCGCGCCATGCGGTCTGCGGAAGGAGCCAACCCCTGACCGCCGCCTTGGCCCTGGACGTCGAGTCCCTGGAACGATGGTGTCGCCGAGCTGCGTGAGAGGGCCGAGTCGTGGACAGCGACGCTCAGGAGCGGAGCACCCAGCTGAAGGAGCTGATGCCGCAGGTCCCGGGAAGCGCCGAGGAACTCGCCGGTGCGCGTGCTCGCGCGAAAGGCTACGACCCAAAGCGTCGGGGGGTGACCGGCTACCAGACCGCCGTCCGGGTCTCAAGGGACCTCCTGCTGGTGGGCGCGCCCCGGCCTTCCCCCTGATCGACCCAGCCCGCGGCACCGCCCACCTCGACGCTTGACCCGCCGCCACCTGCCCGGACCACCCCTGCTGCCCTAGGAGCGAACCCATGACAGCCCCTGCCCTCGACACCGCACTGCTTGACCACGCCATCGCCGAGCTGCGCGAGGGCGCAGACTCGTGGGCCGCCACCCCGATCGGCGAGCGGATCGCGCTGCTGGAGCGACTGCTGCCGCGCATCGTCGACGGCGCCGCGGAGATGGCCGCCGCCGGCGCCCGTGCCAAGGGCTACGGTCCCGACTCCCCGTGGGCAGCCGAGGACTGGATCGCCGCCCCCTG
Organism: Streptomyces sp. NPDC026500; assembly: GCF_055567635.1. Classification (NCBI taxonomy): domain Bacteria; kingdom Bacillati; phylum Actinomycetota; class Actinomycetes; order Kitasatosporales; family Streptomycetaceae; genus Streptomyces; species Streptomyces sp. NPDC026500. The sequence goes on from NZ_JBVHQB010000038.1 coordinate 6,457, forward strand.
GGCGCTCGCCCAAAACGTCGGTGCCTACCTGCACGTACTTCGCCGGATCGCCGCAGGCAAGCCGCCCGTCGCACCCGGGGCGGTGCGCGAGGGCAACGGGCACACCCGGGTCGACGTCTTCCCCGCCACCGGCTGGGACAGCCTGCTACTCAACGGCTTCAAGGCCCAGGTGTGGATGCAGCCGGGCATCAGCGCACAGCAGGTACAGGACCGGGCCGCCGGCGAGTATCGCGGGCGGCCCGGACACCCGGCCGTCGCCCTGGTACTGGGCGCGGGCAACGTCGCGGCCATCACCGCCCTCGACATCCTGCACAAGCTGTATGCCGAGGGCCAGGTCGTCATCGCCAAGATGAACCCGGTCAACGCCTACCTCCGGCCGCACTTCGAGCAGATCTTCACCGAGTTCACCGCGCGCGGCTGGGTGCGCTTCGTCGACGGCGGCGCTGCCGAAGGCGGCTACCTGACCGCGCACGCGGGCGTGGACGCCATCCATGTCACCGGCAGCGACCGCACCCACGACGCCATCGTGTGGGGGACCGACGAGCAGGCCGATCAGCGGCGCCGCGACGACACGCCGCTGATGGGCAAGCCGTTCAGCAGCGAGCTGGGCGGGGTCAGCCCGTGCATCGTGGCCCCGGGCCCCTGGAGCGCGGCGGACTTCCGCTTCCAGGCCGAGCACATCGTCAGCAGCAAGATGAACAACTCCGGTCACAACTGCATCGCCAGCCAGATCCTGGTCCTGCCCCGGTCGTGGGACGGCACCGAGCGGCTGCTCGCCGAAATCCGCGCGGTGCTGCGTGAACTGCCGCCGCGCACCGACTACTACCCCGGGGCCGACCAGCGCCTCGCCTCCGTGCTCAAGGCCCACCCGGACGCCGAGAGCCACGGCGGCTGCCGGATCGTCGTCTCCGACATCACCGACCACGACGACGCGATGATCACCGACGAGGTCTTCGCCAGCGCCCTCGGCGTGGTACGGCTGCCGGGCGACACCCCCGAGGACTTCCTGGGCCACGCCGTCGACTTCGCCAACGACACACTCCCCGGCACCCTCGGCGCCACCCTCATCGTCCACCCGAGAACCGAGACGAAGCACCGCGCCGCCGTGGACGCGGCCGTGGCCGGACTGCGTTACGGCACCCTCGGCGTCAACTGCTGGTCCGCGCTCGGCTTCCTGCTCGGCTACACCCCCTGGGGTGCCTTCCCCGGCCACACCCGGCAGGACATCGGCAGCGGTATCGGCTTCGTCCACAACGCCTTCATGCTCGAGGACATCGAGAAGACCGTCCTGCGCGCCCCCTTCGCACCCACCCCCCGCGGACTGTTCAGCGGCTCGCCCTCGCTGTCCCCCCGCCCGCCGTACTTCGTCACCAACCGCACCGCCAGGACCACCATCGAACGCATCACCCGCTTCACCGCCGCCCCCGGCATCGCCAAGCTGCCCGCCATCTTTGCCTCCGCACTGCGCGGCTGACCCCGCCTTGCGCACCCCCCACACCCCGCCCCCTGAGCCGCCACCAGAAACGAGACGCCGAAGATGGTGCGGACCTCGCCTTCTGACTCCAGTCGGCCGAAGACGGTGGCTTCGGCGCCGTGTGCCTTCGTCCCGCGTTTTCGCAGCTTCTCGATGTCCGTCAGCGGCGTGTTGTGCAGGGCTGGCCGCGAGCGCAGGAAGTCTCCGGCTCGGACGAGGAAGTCGTCGATGTCTTCGGTGAGTTGCCAGTCATCCGCAAGCATGCTTCCTGATCCCGGATGTACTCGACTCGGGGTACGGGGTGCCGGAGATGTTCGGCTCGGCGGGCGCCGTCGGACCCCAGGGTGAGCCGTCCGGTGGAGTCATGTGGCGGCAGGTGGTGGAGAAGCCCGGCAGGGCGGCGCACTCCGACGGGGTGTCGGGGTGCGCCGCCCTGGGGTGGGACGGGTTGGCGGGTGGGGCCGCGTTGTCATGTCGGCTAGGGCCTGTCTGGCCATTCGCGTCGGATCAGGCCGCGGCGTCTGGTGCCGTGCATCGCAAGGCGGAGGGTCGCCCTCGTACTGGGCGTACTTGGGCGTGCCCGACAACGCGGCGAGGTGCGGTGCCAGGCGTCGCGGGCCCGGCGGGAATGGTCAGACAGGTCCTAGGCGGGGTCGCGGTCGAACTGGGCCTTCGACCAGCGGTAGCCGAGGGCGCTCAGGCCCAGGCACCAGGCGAGGGCGATCCACCAGTTGTTGCCGATCTCGGTGCCCAGGAGGAGTCCGCGCAGGGTTTCGATGGCGGGGGTGAAGGGCTGGTACTGGGCGATCGGCTGGAACCAGCCGGGCATGGAGTGCAGGGGGACGAAGGCGCTGGAGATGAGGGGCAGGAGGATCAGCGGCATGGCGTTGTTGCTGGCCGCCTCGGCGTTGGGGCTGCCCATGCCCATGCCGACCGCGATCCAGGTGAACGCCAGGGCGAAGAGCGCGAGCAGTCCGAGGGCCGCCAGCCATTCCACCACCGTGGCGTCCGTGGAACGGAAGCCCATGGCGACGCCGACCGCGCCGACGAGGACGACGCTGATGATGGCCTGCAGCACGCTGCCGACGACGTGTCCGAACAGGACGGAGCCGCGGTGGATGGCCATGGTGCGAAAGCGGGCGATGATGCCCTCGTTCATGTCGGTGGCGACGGACACGGCGGTGCCGACGACGGTGGAGCCGATCGTCATCAGCAGGATGCCGGGGACGATGTAGGCGATGTAGGCGGAGCGGCCCTCGCCGCCGCTCATGGTGTTGCCGAAGATGTAGACGAACAGCAGCAGGAGCATCACGGGGGTGAGCAGCAGGTTCAGGGTGAGCGAGGGGTAGCGGCGGGCGTGCAGGAGGTTGCGGCGCAGCATGGTGGACGAGTCGCGTACGGCGAGGGAGAAGGAGCTCATCGCAGGGCCTCCTTGGGCTGGTTCGGCTGGTTCGGCTGGTTCGGCTGGCTCGGTACGGTGTTGCCGGTCAGGGCGAAGAAGACGTCGTCGAGGTCGGGGGTGTGCACGGTGAGTTCGTCGGCCTCGATGCCGGCGGCGTCCAGCCGGTCGAGGATGGCGCGCAGTTCGCGCTGGCTGCCGTCGCTGGGGAGTTGCAGGGCGAGGGCCTCGTCGTCGCGCGATGCCTCGTTCAGCGAGGTGGCGGCCAACTGGTAGGCGGCCGGGTCGGTGAAGCGGAGGCGGATGTGTCCGCCGGGGATGAGCCGCTTGAGTTCCTCGGCGGTGCCTTCGGCGGCGATCTTGCCGTTGTTGAGGACGGCGATGCGGTCGGCGAGTTCGTCGGCCTCCTCCAGGTACTGGGTGGTGAGGAAGACCGTGGTGCCGCCGGTGACGAGTTCGCGGATGATCTGCCACATGTTGTGGCGGGAGCGGGGGTCCAGGCCGGTGGTCGGCTCGTCGAGGAAGATGATCCGCGGGCTGCCGACCAGGGTCATGGCGATGTCCAGGCGGCGCTTCATGCCGCCGGAGTAGGTGGAGGCGGGCTTCTTGGCGGCCTCGGTGAGGTCGAAGCGCTCCAGGAGTTCGGCGGTGACGCGCTGTCCCTCGGGCTTGGTGAGGTGGTGCAGGTCGGCCATGAGGAGCATGTTCTCCTCGCCGGTGATCAGGCCGTCGACGGCGGAGAACTGGCCGGTGACGCCGATCGCGGCGCGTGCGGCCTGCGCTTCGGTGGCCAGGTCGTGGCCGCCGACGTGGATCTGGCCGGAGCCGGGGTCCGGGGAGATGAGGGTGGAGAGGATCTTGACGGCGGTGGTCTTGCCGGCGCCGTTCGGGCCGAGCAGGGAGAAGACCGTTCCTTCGGGGACGATCAGGTCGATGCCGTCGAGGACGACCTTGTCGCCGTAGGACTTGCGCAACCCGTGCGCCGCGATGGCCGAGTTGGTCATGGGGGATGCTCCTTTTAGAGGCTGCGGGCGGTGATGTCGCCGTGGGCGGTGGTCGCGTGGATGGTCAGGCCGGGGGCGGGGTCGGTGTTCTTGAGCGTGTTGCTGATCCGGCCGTAGGTGGTGCCGGCGTCCAGTGCGGCGGAGACTCCGTGGGCGGCGCCGACGGTGATGTCGCCCATCTGGGTGCTCAGCGTGAGCGTGCCGCGCGCGGCCTCGGTGATGTGAATGGCGCCCTTCTGGGTGCTGATCTCGGCGGGGCCGTTCAGGCGGCCGACCGTGATGTCGGCGTCGAGGCCGGTGAGGCGGGCGCTGTCGGCCTCGTCGAGCTTGACCGAACGGTGGGCGCCGTCGAAGGCGACGTCGCCGAGGCGCCCCAAACCGCGGAGTTCGGCGGCGGCCGCCTTCGCCTGGACGCGGGAGCCGGCGGGCAGTTGGACGGTCACCTCGACGGATCCGACGGGCCGAGGATCCGGTTCCTGGCCTCCGGGGCCTCGATGCGCAGGACGCCGTCGCCGTAGACGACCTGGATCTGTTCGGCCGCCTTCACGTCGCGGCTCTTGGAGGGGTTGGCGGGCAGGATCTCGACGGTGGTGTCGGTGCGGTCGGCGGCGATGAACTGGATGCGCCCGGCGGGGATGTCCAGGACGGCCGAGACGGGGGCGGGGGTGTCGAACTTCTGCATCGTGCTCTCCTTCTCCGGCATTGCGCGCCCTGTCGGCCCGCTGTTTCCGATGACAGAAACGCTACGTTGCATTCACCGATCCGGCAATAGAGTTGTTGCGTCAAACCGCCATCATCGCAGGCAGTTGCTCGAAATTTGTTGCAATGGCCCCACGCTTAACGCAACACCCTCGCACAAGAGCCGTTGCAATGGATTGAAAGTGAACGCTATAGCCGGTGAAGACATCACCGGGTTCCTCCGAGGATGCCCCGGCCGTCAGGCCGGGGTGGGGGTACCTCCCGCTTGCGGGGGAGAATCGGACTCCTGCGGAGCAGGGCAGGAAACGGGATTTCGCCCCCAGGGCGAAACACCGTCCACCTGATTGGGTACGCTGCGCGCCGTGCGGTGCGAGAACCAAGCGTGCACACCGTGCTGATCGAGAGCCAGGACAGCACATGCACCTCCAAGCTTTGCTGGATCAAACCGGGCTGGTTTCAACCCGGCTGGTGTCGATCGCGGAAGACCTGTTGGGTCGCTGACCCGCAGGCAGCGTGAGCCAGGAATCCCCCTGCTTCAGCTGGGGGAGGATTCAAAGACCGCCGACGCAGAGCGTGACGCCGGGCGGCAGACTCACCCAGCAGGAACGCCGGCAGATCACACTGTGACCGGCCGAAGCATCCCTGCACCAACACCGCCAAAAGCCTGGACCACTTGAGCCTCGGCCATCACGCGGGAAGTCATGCGCAACAGCGGCCCCACCGCCTGCCGGGCCAAGACGGCCCACCGCGCCGCCGAAGGCCGTGCCCAGTCGACGACGACGTCAACTCCCCACAGCAGCACCTGAAACCACGATCGGATCGCTGGCAACAACCCCGTACGCGCCCGCCGGACAGCCCCGTCCGGAGCGGTAGCGCGTGGGCTCCGGTGAGCAACACGGCCCGGATGAGCGCATGATGTGCGGCCGCAGGTGCGCTCGACACCCACGTGGACGTGCGTGGCACCAAGTGCCCGTCAAGGTCCCAGCGGTCCAGGACCGCGGCTGGAGACTTCAACTCGGAGACATGAGGCATCCCATGGCCCGAACCCGGCTCCGCGTCCCGATGGCGACACAGCCACGAGGCCCCTGCCCGTCCCGCAGGTGAAGCGGGAGCGCAGCGGACAGACGCCGGCCATCAGCGGGCCGCCGCAACTACGTGACCGGTCGCTCTCGCACATGCCCTCGCCCGCGCCGGGCGGCCGCAGGGCCCGGGCCGGAACGGTCCGGCGCCGGTTGTCATGTGCATCGTATGATCACAGGGACCGGGGGGTTGCGTTGCACCAGTTGGCGGCCCCCGACCTCGGGGCCCCTCTGACCAAGGCGCCCTTCATCACGGGAGATTCTCAAAAAGTGCGGAACTTCAAGCGATTCCTGGGCACAGCTGTCGCCGTGGCCGGCCTGACGGGTGGCGCAGTCCTTTCGGGGGCCGGAAGTGCTTCCGCCGACCCGAACTTCACGTTCAGCGTGGACAGGGTCGGCAAGAACTACAGCATTGAGGTCTACAACAACCATGTGCGCGCGGGCTTCGCGGACTGGAACGCCGACCCCGACAACTCGGTCACCCCGCCCATCCCGGGGGACGCCCTCGAAGTCCGCGACATCCTGAGCGACGGCTGGGGCATCGAAGCCGAAGCGGCGGCGCAGTCCAACGCGGCCGGGTACCGCAAAGCGACCACGCGAGGCCACTCCGCGTACTACAACTCCGGCTGGAAAACCGGCAACATCGCGGAGGGGACCCCGATCGTCGTCAATGTCTGCGCCGTGAAGGGTGACAAGGAGCAGTGCGGTTCCGCGTACGGTCTGGCGTAGCCGTTCCTCCTTCCTGAGTGCTCGACAGGCTGCCGTCCCCGCGCGCCCTCCGGCGAGCGCCTGCGGCGTCCCGTGAGCGTCCGCGCCGTGCTTGACGGCCTGCAGCACGATGGGACCTGACGAGGGGTCCGGCCGGTTCACGGCCGGGCCCCTCGCTGCTCTGCCGGGCAGCGCCGGGATCGAGCAGGAGCACCGCGTGAGCCAGGAATCCCCCTGCTTTAGCTGGGGGAGGATTCAATCGGGATACCGCCTGGCCCGGGTTGGGACTGCCCGGCCCGGCAGCGTTCAGGTCTCCAGGACGGGCGACAGCCCGAAGCCTCACGCGCAGGGGCCAGGCTGAGCCTCCGGCATTTGGAGGCACGGAGCGTTTGGTCACTCCCCTCATGAGCCCGCCCGTACGGCGCCCTGCAGTGAGCGCCGTTGCCCCGGCTTCACCGTGCCTCCCCCCGCGAGAGGCGCAGGGTGTGCAGGTCGCCGGGCCGTGTGCCGTGCGAGTGACGCACGGTCCGCTTGGATCAAGTGCATGCCCCGAACGAGGGATTTGGAAGTCCCTGAGCAGGAATGCGGGACCGCGGATCATGGGTGACGATCTGACCAGTTGTGGCGAACCCGCCCACCCGGCCAGTACCACGAGGAGTAGCAGTGTCAGGTCAGCGAGGATGGAATCCCTGGAAAACGATCGCCCCTGCGGCGCTGGCTGCGGTCGTGGCCTTCGCTTCTCCGGCGGCGGCGGCCGAGCAGTCGACGACGACAGTCCAGGCAACGCCCTCGTCGGCGAGCGTGGGTGAAAGCGTTCGGCTGACGGCAACCGTGGCCTGCGCCGCCGACGCCACAAGCGGGCTGGGGCTGACGTTCTTCGACGGCGACATCCTCCTGGGGACGGTGCGTGTCGGTGCCGATGGGAAGGCGGGATACACCACCAAGTTCACCACCCCTGGCACGCACACGATCACAGGTGCCTACAACGGCAACCAGAACTGCGGCGCGTCGAACAGCACGGCCACCGTGCAAGTAGCGCCGGCACCGGTACCCCCTTTGCCGCCTGACAGCGGAACCTGCCTGCTCCTCCTTTGTGGAGGGTCCGTCATCAATTTCTCTGTCGGCGACATCAACAACCACATCCACGGATAGCTGCGCCGGTCCGGGACCGGCCTGCCTTCCTCTTTTCGAATGAGGGCGGTGGAGCGGGGCTCAGAGCGTGCCGGATGCCACGGCCCAAGTACTGCCCTGGCGGAGCGGGTCACCCCGTTCGCACACGGACATGCCCTGGCGCACCGGCCGGCTCACCAGGACGGTGATCGAGTGCTGCTGCATCGCGCCGGGCCCATGGCCACAGCTCATTTGGACACTCGAGCGTCGGTCACCACGCAGCAGCCGTGCCGGGTGCATACGTGTTTACGCAGTCCCCACAGGGCCACAGGTACGCCGAAAGCCACCAGAGACGCAGCGGTGTACAGGCCGGCCTGGTAACCCATCAGAAAGGCGTGCTCGGAATTCGCGCCCGTCGACATGGCTGAGCGCTGCGCAAGCGTCACAATCAGACCGACCACGGCGATGCCGAGGACGCCGGATGCTTCTCGGGTGGCGCTGAACAGCCCCGCGGCGATGCCGGACAGCTGGTCGGGCGAGGACTCCAGAGCCCGTGTGGTCAGGGGAACCGCCAGGGCCGAGCCGACACCGATCGTCGCCAACCCCGGCAAGAGGTCGACGAAGTCGCCGTGCCTGCTCCCCACGGCCACCAGCAGCAGGCCCAGAGCCACGAAAAGTATTCCCGTCGCGGCCACCCGCCCGTCCCCCCAGCGGCGGGCCAATGCCGTGACAAAGGGAGCGGTCATCAGGAGCGACAGAGCCACCGGCGTGAACATGAACCCGGTGGAGGTGGGGCTCAGGTGCAGAACGTTCTGCAGGTACAGCGTGGTGAAGAAGTAGACCCCGCTGACTCCCAGGCCCCAGAGGAGTTGGGTGATGAGGCCGCCCGTAAAGGCGCGCCGTCCGAAGAGGACGGCGATGGTGGCCCGTCGGTGAGGTGATGACTTCACAGCGAGCGTGAGCAAGGACAGGGCTGAGAGAAGGGCGACGGTCACGATGCGGGGAGCGCTGAACCCGTCGCGGGGTCCTTCGATGAGGCAGTACGCAAGTCCTGCGACAGGGAGGCAGACCAGGGCGACCGCGCGCAGTGACGTGGCGGGAACGTCGGCATCGTCCGGTGCCGGGCCCGATGCCGACGGGTGAGGCACGCATGCCAGGCAGAACAGGAGGCATACGGCCCCGATGGGCGCGTTGACCGCGAAGAGCCAGTTCCATCCCAGGTGCTCCGTGATCAGGCCGGACAGGACGGGGCCGCCTGCCAGGGCGGAGGCCAGCGCGACGGTGAGAGCGGTGACGCCTGCGTTCCTGGAACGGGGTGGGAGGTCGTGCGACAGGACGGCCAGGGAGGCGGGGAGGATCAGGGCAGCCCCCATGCCCTGCAGCCCCCGGCCCGCGATGAGCGCCGCCGCGTGATGCGCTGCGCTGCACAGCATCGACGACAGCGTGAAGACGACGACGCCGAGCAGAAGGGTCAGGCGTCGGCCTTTGCTGTCCGCCAGATGCCCGCCGATCAGAAGAAAACTGGAATGCACCAGTGGGTAGATGGCAGCCACCCACTTCAGCCCGGACTCGTCGAGGGCGAGTTGTGTCTGGATCTGCGGCAGAGCCACGTTGACGACAGTGCCGTCCAGAGCCGTCATGAAAGAGGGCAGAATGACGGCTACCAGGATGCCGCGACTGCGCAGTCGGCTCATCAACAGTTCCCGTGAGTGAGCCCGGTATCAATGGCGAGGACCGCCAAAGGGTCAGAGGACCCAACCGGGTTCACCCATACTCGGGGATGCGCGACGCGGCGCTCAAAACCGACACGCCGCGGCCCTCCGGAGCCCGGGGCCACCGTCCTTGAGCCGTGTCCATCGGCATCGACTGCCTCTGCTGACGGGCCACGGCCTGCATCGATTACGGCGTGTCACACAATTCTCTGATCAGGTTCGTGTTTTTCTGATCTTCGTTGCGCGCATGTCCGGAAATCCCGGACCAAGGCGCCGAACCAGGGACACGGGCCCGCTGCTGCACGGCACTGTCGCACATGCCGGTCTCCATCGAGCCGACGGGGAAGTCCTTCGATCCTGTCCGAACGCAACGAAGGCTTGGTGACGCATTGCCGTCTGCTATGGGAGATACGCTCAACCGCCATCTGTCTCAGAACGCATTGCATACGCCCGACGAGACGGCGTTCACCTTCGTGGATTTCAGCAGCGAAAGAGACGGCATCCCGTATGAGCTGACCTGGAAACAGCTCCACGACAAGGTCCGGGCCACCGCGACGGGCCTGCGTACAGCGGGAGCGATCGGTGAGCGAGTGGCCATCGTCGCGCCGCAGAGCCTGGACTATGTCATCGGCTTCCTGGCAGCCGCCTGCGCCGGCGCCGTCGCGGTCCCCCTGTTCCCGCCCTCCCTGCCTGGTCACGGCGAAAAGCTGGCCGCCTCGCTGGATGACGCCGCGCCCCTGCTGGCCATCTCCACCCAGGAGCAGCGCGCATCGGTGACGGACTTCTGCACCGAGCGCGGGATCGTGCCCGGCATGCGCGTCACGACCCTGGAGGACCTCCAGGCGCACGACGGTGACGACGCGCAGGAACCGCTCGGGCACGTCACCCCGGGGGACTGCGCCTACCTGCAGTACACGTCGGGATCGACGAAGTTCCCCTCCGGGGTGGAGATCACCCACGCCAATGTCTGCACCAACGCCCGCCAGGCGCTGGAGGCATACGACATCCGCCGGGGCCACAACTGTGCCGTTGGATGGCTGCCGCTCTACCACGACATGGGCCTGGTGCTGATGATCGCGCTGCCGGTTGTCGGCGGCGTTCCCTCGGTCCTCATGGATCCGCTGGCGTTCGTCCAGCAGCCCGCGCGATGGCTGCACCTGCTCACACGGTACGGCGGCGCTGTCACCGCGGCGCCGAACTTCGCCTACGACTACTGCGTCCGGCGGGTGAAGGAAGAGGACCGCGCCGCCCTGTCCCTGGGATCGGTAGCCGCGATGGTCAACGGCAGCGAACCGATTCGTGCCCAGACACTGACACGGTTCCAGGAGGCCTTCGCACCCTGTGGCATGCGCAGAACGGCGATGCGCCCTTCCTACGGTCTGGCGGAAGCCACCGTGTTCGTCACGGCCTCGCCCCTGACGCAAGAGCCGACCGTCACCCCCTTCGACAGGGACATGCTGGCGCAGGGCAACGCTCGCGTGGCAGAGCCCACCGAAGGCGGGGCCGTCAGCGAACTGGTCGCCTGCGGCCGGCCGACCAACCAGGAAGTCGCCATCGTCGACGCCACGACGCACCGCAGGCAGGAGGACGGCACCGTCGCCGAAATCTGGATCAAGGGGCCCAATGTCGGGCGTGGTTACTGGCGCCGTCCCCAGGAGAGCCGGGCAACGTTCCACGCGGTCCTGGACGGAGACAGCCCCGAGGATCCCTCCAAGCGCTGGCTGCGCACCGGCGACTTGGGGATGTGGTACGACAAGCAGCTCTACGTCACCGGACGCACCAAGGACCTGGTGATCGTCGACGGCACCAACCATTACCCGCACGACATCGAAGAGACCGTGCAGAACGCACACCCGGCCCTGCGGCGCAGCCACTCCGCGGCCTTCGCCGTGAGTACCGAGGAGGGCGAGAAGCTCGTCGTCGTCGCCGAGCACACCCGCGACCTCGCCGACCCCGAGACGGTCCGCGAGGAGGTGGCCCGCGCGGTGCGCGCCGCGGTCGTCGGCAGTCATGCCATCGCGGTCCACGACTTCGTCCTCGCGGCACCCAACACGGTGCCCCACACGACGAGCGGCAAGGTCGCGCGCACGGCCTGCCGCGAGCGTTATCTGGCAGGCGAGTGGCCGCAGCCGAAGCACGCGGCGCAGAAGGGGGCTGACTGCACATGACGGCAGCAGGGGAGCAGGCCGACAGAGGGACGGGCCCCGGGTCGCCGGACGCCGACGATCCGGTGCGCACAGGAGCGCCGGACGCCGCGGAGTTGCGCTCCGTGCTGCGAGAACTCGTCGCGAGCCTGTGCGGCGTACCGGCGGACGAGCTGGACGACACACGCCCCCTGCCCGAATACGGCCTCACGTCACGGGATGCGGTCGATCTCAGCGGGCGCCTCGAGCATCTCCTCGGCGTGTCGCTTCCCGCCACCCTGCTGTGGGAGAACCCGACCATCGGGCAGCTCCTTCACCGCCTCGCGCCGCCCGGACAGCCTGCCCACGCCGCCGAGCGCTCAGCCGACGGGGGCAGCCCGGTCAATGGGGCCGTGCCCATTGCGGTGGTGGGCATCGGATGCCGTCTGCCCGGCGGCATCAACGGGCCCGATGCCTTCTGGCAGCACCTCCTCACCGGTACCGATGCGGTCGGTCACGTCCCGGACAAACGCTGGCGGGACTTCGACGACGGAAGCCCCGACACCGCCGCCGTGCTGGACCACACCACCCGGTGGGGCGGGTACCTGGATGGCATCGAGGGCTTCGACGCCGACTTCTTCGGCATCGCCCCCCGCGAAGCCGAGGTCATGGATCCGCAGCAGCGGCTCCTTCTCGAAGTGGGCTGTGAAGCCCTCGACCACGCGGGGATCGCCGCCCCGGCCCTGCAGGGAACGGCCACCGGCGTCTTCGTCGGCATCAGCGCGCTCGAATACGGGCATCTGACCACCGCGGAACTGTCACGTGTCACCGCCTGGACCAGTACCGGAGCGGCAGGCAGTATCGCCGCGAACCGGCTGTCCTACCTACTGGACCTGCACGGCCCGAGCATGACCATCGATTCCGCGTGCTCGTCGTCCCTCGTCGCCGTCCACCAGGCGTGCCGCAGTCTGCGCAGCGGTGAAAGCGACACCGCGCTGGCAGCGGGGGTCAACGTGCTGCTGTCTCCGGCCGTCACCGTGAACTTCGACCAGGCCGACGCCCTGGCGGACAACGGCAGATGCAAACCCTTCGACGCGAGCGCCGACGGCATCACCCGGGGCGAGGGCTGCGGTGTCGTTGTCCTCAAACGGCTCGCCGATGCCCAGCGCGACGGTGACAGGATCCTCGCGGTCATCCGTGGCACCGCCGTCAACTCCGACGGCCGCTCGGCCGGTCTCATGGCACCCAACCCCATCGCCCAGCAGGCCCTGTTGGGCAGTGCCCTGCGCGACGCCGGTGCAGAAGCCGCCGACATCGACTATGTCGAGGCACACGGCACGGGCACCCTGCTGGGCGACCCCATCGAGGCAGGCGCCCTCGGCGCCGTCCTCGGGCGCGGCCGGCCGGCCGGCCGCCCGCTGCTCATCGGCTCGGTCAAGAGCAACCTGGGGCACCTCGAAGGGGCGGCGGGCGTCACCGGCCTGATCAAGACGGTGCTGTCGCTCCACCACGGACAGCTTCCCGCGACCCTGCACTTCCACAGCCCCAACCCGCACATCGATTTCACGGCCCTCGGGCTGCGGGTCGTCACCGAGCCGACCCCGTGGCCGGGCGGCAGCGACCGGCCGCACCGCGCCGGCGTGTCGGCCTTCGGATTCGGAGGCACCAACGCGCACGTCGTCCTGGAGCAGGCGCCGCACCCCGCGCAGACACCCCACCGGCCGGGCGCGCGGGCGGGTGCCGACGAAGCGGGCAGCGCTCTCCCGCACGTCCTGCTCGTCACCGCACGCTCGAAGGACCGGCTCGGTGACGTCGCCACCAGCCTCACGCACCGGCTGGCTTCCAGGGACGACCTGCCGCCGCTCACCGACCTCGCCCACACCCTCGCCCACCACCGCCGCGGACCCGTCACCGCAGCTGTCGTGGCCAGAACGCGCAGCGACCTGGCCGACGCACTGGCCGCACTCGTGCGGGACGAATCCGTGCCCGGCGTCATCGCGCCCGGCGTCCAGGGTGAGCGGCCCGGCCCCCGGCGGCCGGTCTTCGTCTTCTCCGGCTACGGCTCCCAGTGGCCCGGTATGGGACGCCGCCTGCTGAGAGACAGCCCGGTCTTCACCCGGTCCGTGGCCCGGCTGGACCCCGTGTTCGCCTCCGAACTGGGCACTTCCCTGACCGACCTCATCCGCGCCGACCAGGGGACGAGCGTGGACCGTGTCCAGCCGCTCCTGTTCGGCCTGCAATGTGCGCTCGCCGACACCCTGCGCGGCCACGGCGTGGAACCCGCCGCGGTGATCGGCCACTCGATGGGAGAGGTCAGCGCGGCGGTGGTAGCCGGTGCACTGGACATGCGTGACGGCCTGAAGGTGATCCTGCACCGCTCGGTGGAGCTGGCAGGGATCGACGCCGAACACGCCGGTGCCATGGCAGCGGTGGAACTTCCGGACGAGGAACGCGCCGACGTCCTCGGCCGCTACCCGGGCGTCGACATCGCGGTGCATTCCTCACCGCATCGGTGCACCGTTGCCGGACCGGCGGGACCTGTCGGCGAGCTGGTCGAGGACCTCACGGCGGAAGGCCGCCTGGCCCGTCTCCTGTCCGTGGGCGGAGCCGGCCACTCCCCCGCGGTCGACCCCATCCTGCCGGCGCTGCGCGAAGCCCTCGCGTCCCTTCAGGCCCGCACGCCCACGATCCCCTGGTACGGCACGGTCCTCGGCGACCCGCGCGCGACCGTCCGCCCGGACGCGGACTACTGGTGCGCCAACGCCCGTCGGCCGGTGCGATTCCAGCAGGCGGTGGCCGCCGCCGCGGCAGACGGCCACGACCTGTTCCTTGAGATCGCACCGCACCCCGTCGCCGCTGTCCCCCTCGGTGAAACGCTCACCGCCGTATCCGGCGACACAGCCCTCGTGGTGCCCACCCTGCACAAGAACGCCGACGACACCGTCAACTTCTTCGCCGCGCTGGCCCGGCTCCATCTCGCCGGCGTCGAAGGGCCCGGCGACACGCTGTGGCCGAGCGGCCGGCGCGTTGCGCTGCCCACCCCGCCGTGGCGTCACGTACGCCACTGGTTCCCCGCCCGCAGGGCAACGCGAGGGGCACCCGCTTGTGGCAGCCACGGGCTGCTGGGCCTGCGCGTGGAGGACCCGCAGACCGGCCGGGTCCTGTGGCAGGGGGATGCGGGCACCGCCCATTGCCGACAGCAGCCCCGCACCCTGCACGGGCGGCCTGTGCTCGGCCTGCCGATGTGTGCGGAGCTGCTGCTCGCCGCGGCGGAAGACATCCGCCGGACGGACTTGGCGAGCGTGCGCATCGAGGACCTGGTCGTGCACGAGTGGCTGCCGCTGTCCACCAGTACACCCATTACCACCGTGTGGCAGCCGTCCGGCCTTCACCAGGCAGCCGTCACCATCCACTCACGGTCCGCCGCGGGTACCTGGCTGTGCCACGCATCGGCCCGGGTCCTGACCGCACCGGGGCCCCTCGCTGCGGACCGGCCCTGCGACGACGCCGCACTGATCGAGGCCACCGCCTGGAAGGCAGCCGACTCCCGGCCGGCTCCCGGCCGCCACCAGCTGGCGGAACTGCTCGACGCCCTGCTGTGCGCGCCGGTCACTTCCGGAGCGGGCCAGGACACGACCGGGCCGCAAGCGCATCCGGCCGAAAGCGCCCCGGCCTCGCTGCGGCTCCTTCAGCTGCAGCGCACCGCGGTGGACGACGAGTACCGGATCCGGTGCTTCGCGTCGGCGCGCGACGACGCCCCCGCGAACAGCCCGCACGGTCGATGGGACATCCAGGCACAGAGCGTCCCCGGTGATGCGGACATCGTGGCTCACGGTGTGGAAGTGCGGCTCATCGAACCGTGCGACATCGCGGCGCCCCTGGACGACATCACGTATGACATCCAGTGGCAGAAGAACAGCGTCGGCGTCCCGCGCCCACCGGCCTGCGTCCTGCTGCTGGCCGGTCCCCACGGCAACGACGACGGCCGGCTCACCGCCCCCCTCGCGGCGGCCCTCGAAGACAGAGGCGTGGCGGTCACCGTCGGGGAGTACCAGGACGGCTCCGTCGACAGCCTGCTGGACGCCTGGCGGGTGCAGACCGGTGAAAGCCGGGCCGCGATCGTCATGCTCTTCGGCCCCGGACCGGCATCACTGGGGACCTCTCCCGAACTCCATGCGGCCGCACATGTGGCGCGGCTTCTCGTCGCCGGCTCCCCCGGCGCGCCGGTCCCCCGCCTGTGGCTTGTGACAAACAATGCTCTGGCCACGGCCCCCGGCGAGGTACCGGACCCCGACCAGGCCTGTCTGCGCGGTCTCGTCCGCGTCATGACCCTTGAACGCCCGGACCTTCGGTCCTCGCTCGTGGACATCTCCCCCCAGCCGGGGCTGGTGGACGACCTCGTCCAGGAAATCCTCGCCGACGGCGACGCGGACGAGGTCGCCTGGCGTGCCGGAACCCGCCTCGTGGCCCAACTGGCACGGGCGGACATGAGCGAGCCGTACGCCGAAGTACCCTTCGCCCGTCCCAGCGGCGCCTACATCCTCACCGGCGGACTCACCGGCCTCGGCCTGGCCACCGCCCGGCGGCTCGCCGAGCACGGAGCGGGCCGCATCGTGCTCAACGGCCGCAGGGCTCCGGGCCCGGAAGCCGAGACAGCCCTGGCGGAACTACGCACGCACGGAACCTCCGTCACCGTGGTCCAGGGCGACATCGCCGAACCCGACGTGGCACAACGCCTCGTCGAAGCCGCCGTGGCCGAAGGCCATGCGCTGCGCGGCGTCGCCCACGCCGCCGGCGTACTCCACGACCGCATCATCAGCGACATGCAGCCGTCCGACATCGCCGCGGTCTTCAGGCCCAAGGTCATGGGGGCGCTACACCTGGAGGACGCCACCGCCGAGCACGACCTCGACTGGTGGCTCGCCTACAGCTCCGCTGCCGCCCTGTTCGGCTCCCCCGGACAGGCCGCCTATGCCGCCGCCAACGCATGGCTGGACGCCCTGGCACACCAGCGACGCGCCGCCGGTCGTCCCGCGACCGCCATCGCGTGGGGTCCGTGGGCACAGGTCGGTGCCGCACCGGACAACCCGGCTCTGGCACTGGAACCCATCCGCCTGTCCGAAGGCCTGGACGCCCTGCAAGCGCTCATCACCCGCGGGCGGCCGTACACAGGAGTGGTGCACCTGGACACCCAACGCGCCCTGACTGCCTATCCGGGCCTGGAGGCCATTCCGTTCTTCGCCGGGGTCCTCTCGGACGAAACCGGCCTCGCCGGGGACTGGGCCGGTCCCGAAGGCATCGCAGGACTGGGCGACGCCGCCGCCGGCAAGGTCTGCGAGCGACTGGCCAAACGCACAGCGGCGGTCATGGGTTTCACGGTGCATGATCTTGACGAGAGCGCCGCGCTCACGGACTTGGGACTCGACTCCCTCATGACGGTGCGGATCCAGAACGCGGTCAGGCAGGACTTCGCGCTGGACCTGTCCCCCAAGCTCCTGCTGCGGGGAGCCAGTCTCCGCGACCTCAGTGACATGGTGCTGGGCGAACTGGGACTTGAGCACCGCGGCCGCGTGTCCGGGCCGGTTGCGCAGGACACGCCGCATGCGGCCGACAGGGACACACACCCTCCCCTGCCCACGTACATCGGTCCCCGGGACGCCGCCGAACGCCTCGTGGCGAGCGTCTGGGCCGACACGATCGGTGCCCGCCCCGAGGGCGTCCACGACGACTTCATCGCCGCATGCGGCGACACGCACGCGGCCCGGGCTCTCGCCGACGCGATCCTTCAGCGCCTCGGCGACACGGATGTCACCCTGTCCGAGGAGCAGGTCGTCCAGGCCCGCACCGTCGCGGCCCTTGCGGACCTGATCCGGCCCGCGGTCAACGGCACCGCCGAGTCCGTCGTACGCACGCTGCGCGAAGCCCAGCCCGGTGCCTCCCGCTCACCGCTGTTCACCTTCCACCCCGCGGGTGGCCCGACGTCCGTCTACCGCCCTCTTGTCCAGCTGCTTCCCGCCGGCCGGCCCGTCTACGGACTCGACCGGCTGGACGCGGTCGCCACACTGGAGGAAAAGGCGGCTCACTACCTGCGCATCATCACCGAGCTTCAGCCCGAGGGGCCCTACCACCTCCTGGGCTGGTCCTTCGGCGGCTGCCTGGCCTACGAGACCGCTCGCCAACTGCGCGACCAGGGCCGGGCCGTGGGCTTCCTGGGGCTGATCGACACCATCCTGCCCGCCGCTCTGCCGGGGCTGAACTCTCAGGACATGCTGCTGGAGCGGTTCGGCCGGTTCGCCCAATACATCGAGCAGACCTACGGACACCGCCTGGACCTCCCCTACGAGGAGCTCGCCGCCACTCCCGACGAGCAGCAGATCGACCTCGTGATGAGACGGGTGGCCGAAGCCGGCCTCAGCATGAGCCCCGGCATCCTGGAACACCAGCGGACCTCCTACATCGACGCCCGCATCGGAGAGCGCTACCAGCCAGGGCCGTACGACGGGCACGTCGTGCTGTACCGGGCTCAAGAGGCCCAGCCGCTGACGACGGCCCTCGACCCGCGCTACCTGCGATCGGAGCAGGACCTGGGCTGGGCTCCGCTGTGCCCCTCGCTCGAGGTCGTCCCCGTTCAGGGTGATCACCTGTCACTGATCGACCCGCCCTACGTGGAGGCCATTGCCGAGCACCTCGCCGGAGCCCTCCTGCGCCGCGCGAGCTGACCTGCAGCGCCGTGGGACTGGAGCGCGCGCAAGGCTTCAGGCCCTTGACGGTGCGCTCCTCCGCTCGCCTCGACCGCTCTGCACGGGCGCGCGATGGAGTGAGCGGACGCCCGGGTCTTCGACGGGGCTCAGCTCCGGAAGAGCCGCAAGCGGCTTTCGCCGACCTTCGCCCGGGCCTGTGGGTCTGTCACGCCCAGACCCGGGCTCGGGGCCAGGCAGAGTACGCCGACCTTGCCGATGTGCTGATTGGTCTGCACGCTCCTGACAGCCGCCCCCACATCACTCAGGGCATAGGTCTTCGACAGCGCCGGCACGAGATGCCCCAGGCTGAACAGCCGGTTCACCTCGGTCTGTTCGTGCAGGTTGGCGCCGTGGCTGCCGATGATCCGCTTCAGCCGCATCCACAGGTAGCGGTTGTCGTAGGTGTGCTCATATCCGGTGCTGGAGCCGCACGTGATCACGGTTCCGCCGCGGCGTGCGAGGAAGACCGAAGCCCCGAACGTCTTGCGGCCCACGTGCTCGAACACGATGTGCGGATCCTCACCCACCGCTTGGCGGATGGCCGCGCCGACCTTCTTCCATCCCTGTGGCCGCTCCAGTGCGGTGGGATCCCCGTCCTCGATGTCCGAGCGGTTGATGACCGCCTCGCAGCCCAACGACCGCAGCAGGGCGGCCTTCTCCTCGGAGTTCACCACGCCGACCGGAATGCCGCCCCCGTTACGCACCAGCTGGACGGCGTACGAGCCCAGGCCACCGGTCGCCCCCCACACGAGAACCACGTCCCCCTGCTTCATCTGCGCGCCACGGTCGCTCACCAGCATGCGGTAGGCGGTGCTGGCGCACAGAGGATTGACGGCCGCCTCCTCCCAGCTCAGCAGTGCCGGCTTGGGCATCAGCTGGCTTGCCCGCACGATGGCGTAGTGGGCCAGAGCACCGAAGTTCGTCTCGAAGCCCCAGGCCTTCTGCCCGTCTCCGAGCATCCCGTCGCGGTGCGTGTCGGGGTCCTGCTCGTCGACATAGGCGGGTGCGACGACCACATGGTCCCCGACCTTCCACCTACGGACCGAGGAACCGGTTCGTACGATCACGCCGGAAGCGTCCGATCCCACCACGTGATAGGGGAGATCGTGGCGTGCCTCCCACCCGCCGGCCTTCCCCATCTGCTTCAGGAACTGGAACGTCGGCACGGGCTCGAACATGGCAGACCACACCGTGTTGTAGTTGATCGCACTCGCCATCACCGCGACCAGCGCCTCGTCCGGAGCCAGTTCGGGCATCGGTATCTCGTCGACGAACAGAGACTTCCGTACGTCCTTGTCCTCCACCCCCTCGAACATGCCGACGTCGCTGGCCCGGATCGTCGCCGCCGTGAAGCAGTCGGGCACGGGCAGGGTCTCCAGGGTTCGCCCGTCGACCCCTGCCACTACGGCTTCCGACATGGTGCTGTTCATCAAGGACCTGGCCTCCTGCTCGTGTTTCGACAGCCCGGTTGGCACGACGTGCCGGGACGCCTTTACAAGCAAGCTTCGTCAGCTGCCGGGACGCAACCGCACGAGCGCTGCTTGAACCCTTGATCACTGAGAAGTGTGCAGATCAAGGCACCCGAGCGCCCGGCAGCCGGGAACAGGCCGTAGACCATGGGGAGTAGCTGCCGTACACCGGTGAACCATGAAGCAGTGCGGTGCCGCTTCGCAGCAGCAGCCGCTCCTTCTGCCGTACGTGCACGGGAACGGTCACCTGCGCAGCGCCGCGAACAAGGGCGCACGCAGGCATCCTGGAAGCCCGGCGGGCGTCCGCGACGGCGGGGACACGACCCCCGCGCACCCGCCATACAGGTGACGTTCTGCCCTCTCTCTTGCCGGGCAGGTCACCCGTCTGGGTCACTGGAGACACCGGTAGGCAGCCCATCCCATCCGGGTAGCGCGCATCAGTGATGCCGCTGACCTGTCTGATGCGTACTACCAGCACATGCAGCTGCGCCGCCGCCCTTGCAGAGAGCTGCACGACAGGCCGCCCGACGGCTCACCGGACGCCGTCGAAGCCGACCACAGATCGTCGGGCATCTCACCCCGGCGCCGCAGGCATCCAGCGCCGTGCCCGGGCCATCTCCCCGCCGACTTGGGCTGTGCCGACTCGGCACGAAGCCGCCCATGCACGCGGGAAGCGGCTGCTGTCATCGCGAACAACGACCCGTCCAGGAGGACACTCATGTCTGCACCTGCCCTGCTCCCCGCTCTGTCTCCCGTCCTGACCCAGCCGACGCTGCTCGCCACAGCACCCGGCTTCGGACCGAGCACCGGCGGCAACGTCGTCCTGCTCATCGGCGCCAACCTGGGCGGAGCGACCTCCGTCACCTTCGGGGGCACGCCCGCCGCCATCGTCTCCCAGGACCCCTTCGGGTTCCTGGTCACCGTGGTCGCACCGGCGGGAGCCGCCGGCAACGTGCCCGTCGTGGTGACCACCGCGGCCGGCGCCAGCACGCCGGCGAACTACACCTACCTGGGGCCCGTCGTCCCCTCCCCGCCGATCATCCTCGCGATCA
This sequence comes from Streptomyces sp. NPDC026500, assembly GCF_055567635.1. NCBI lineage: Bacteria > Bacillati > Actinomycetota > Actinomycetes > Kitasatosporales > Streptomycetaceae > Streptomyces > Streptomyces sp. NPDC026500. Next base: position 27,026 of record NZ_JBVHQB010000038.1, read on the forward strand.
CGCCGCCGGCCGGTCCGACGACCGGCGGCACCCCCTTCACCATCGTGGGTGCCAACCTCAACGGCGCAAGCGTCACCTTCGGCGGTGTACCCGCTGCCGCCGTAAACGTCATCGGCGGCGTGGTCCTGACCGGTATCGCACCGGCGGGAGCCGCCGGCAACGTGCCCGTCGTGGTGACCACGCCGGCCGGCACCGCCTCCGTGCCCGGCGGATACACCTACGTCGGACCGCCTCTGCCCACCGCGGTTTCCATCATTCCGGCCACCGGCCCCGCCGTCGGCGGCACTCCGTTTGCCGTCATCGGCACCAACCTCACCGGCGCGACCGTGACCATCGGTGGTACTGCGGTGGGCAACGTGGTCGTCGACCCCACCGGCACGGTGCTGGCAGGCATCACCCCCGCCGGGACAGCCGGAAACGCCGCGGTCGTAGTGACGACCCCAGCGGGCAGCGCAACCGTCGCCGGCGGGTTCACCTACGCCTGACCGGTGCATAGGTGGGGCCGGACGGTAGCCGACCGTCCGGCCCCACCCGCATGCAGCGAGCGGCTGGGCACCCCGGAGACGAGAACCCCCGGAAGGCCATTGGGTGAAGGAAACGTTCCCCCACGCAGCAGCCCTGCCGCTCGGCACTCAACGGGTCGCCTTCACCGTTGCTCCGGTTGCGCAGGACACCGCAGAGGCCTGCGCGCCGCGCCGGTGTCCAACAAAACAGCGGGCCTGCCGACCGTGACCAACCATGGCCAAAAACACGCATGGTGAACAGCAGCCAGCATGATCGTTACATCGCCGTTCCCGCCGCGCCCCACAGCCGAGAGGCGAGCGGCCGAGAGACAGCCGTACGGCTGCCGACCAGGGAACAGGCGAGGATTTTCGGCCATTTCGCAAGGAATCGTCCAGGTATGCGCCCCCCGGTGCGCCCCGCTGATCGGGTGACTAGAGATCGCATCCCCTTGCGGCATATTCCACGGCCTGCGTCACTGTAAGTATCCAACCGGTGGGCAGCCCATCCCTCTCCGGGGGAGCGCGGCCTCCGGTATGGCCGCTGCCTGCCTTGCGCGCGGGGCAGACCAGCGTCCGGCTTGATGTCGCGATGGGCGCCCCCTCAGAGGGAGTGGATCCCCCAGCCGGTGCCCTGTTCCAGGGCGCCGGCTGGGCGGTTGGGACAGGGGCACGTCCACCCCGAGGAACCGTCCGAGCGATGAACGCCGACTCCGCACCGCCGGGTCGGCCCGATTCCGCGGACGCGGCGCGCCTGCCACGAGCAACCGCCTGAGGCCGCAAGGAGGACACGTGCCTGCTCGGGCAGAGGTACCGCGCAGGCTCCTTGCGCCGGGAGTTCAGGCCATGGCCGCGGGTTGCCCAGATCCTCGTTCGGACAGCGGCGCGGGAGCGGGAGAGCTGCGATGTCGGCAACGCCGTTCGTGCAGTCACTGGAGGATCCGGCGGACACATCACCGTGCGTGGACGAGCGTGTCCAGGACGGAGCAGGCACGAGCGGTGCCGTCCTCGGACGTGAGTGCACGGCCGAGCCGGCGGGCGGCCTCGGTGTAGGCGGTGTCCGTGGTGAGGGCGTGCAGGCGTTGGGCGAGAACGGGGACGGTGAGGCGACGGGCCGGCAAGGGCTTGGGGCCTGCGCCAAGGCTGTGCACACGGGCGGCCCAGTACCCCTGGTCGCCGAAGAACGGGCAGACGAGGGAGGGTACTCCGGCGCGCAGCGCCGAAGCGGTGGTGCCCGCGCCGCCGTGGTGGACAACCCCGGCCGTCCTGGGGAACATCCAGTCGTGGGGGACGTCGCCGACCACGAGCATGTCCTCTTCGCTGGTGGCGGGATCGCCGGCCAGCACGCCGCGTAGTCCTGCGCGTCGCAGTGCCGTTCGCACGAGGCGCCCGGTGGCCTCGGGATCGCTGGTCTTCATGCTGCCGAATCCGACGTACACAGGTGGGGGGCCCTGGTCCAGGAAGGCGAGCAGTCGCCGTGGCGGATTCCATTGCGGCTGCTCATGGTGCCAGAAACCGGTCACGTGGACGTTCGGTCCCCAGTCGGCCGGTCGCGGCACGATCGTGTCGCTGAACGCGCAGAGGACGGGGGCGCGGCGGACCCGGCGGAAGGGATCCAGCAGGGACAGGGCGGGGAGGCCCAGGCTCTGCCTGCGCCAGGAGTTGATGAACTGGCGGCACACGAGCCAGGATCCCAGGTCGACCGCGTCGAAGCTGAGACGGTTGCCGAGGGAGCCGAGGAAGCGGGCAGCCGGTGCGAGCGGGTGCGGGAACATGCCGGTGGGCTGGCTCGGCTGGAAGTGGATGATCGCGTGCGGCACGCGCAGGTACTGGCTCAGGTGGACGCCGAGGAAGCTGAAGGTGGGGGCCAGGACCAGATCGGCTCCTTCGGCGCCCGCCTGGGTGCGGGCGAGGATCGGGGCGATCCGGGGCTGCAGGACTCTGTTGATGCTGCGGATGAATGCCACCGGGTTGCTTCGGCCGGCGAGCAGTTCCTGGCCCTCTGCCGACTCGATGATCTCGGTGGGATCGGCCGGGAGGTGATGGAAGTCCAGTCCGGCCGCTTCGATCAGGTCCTGGTAGCGGGAACTGGCGAGCACCCGCACGCTGTCGCCACGCCGGGTGAGGGCCCGGCCCAGTGCCAGGCAGGGCTGGACGTCTCCGCGGGATCCTGCCGCAAAGATCACTACGTTTCGGCCCATGTCCCTTGCTTCTCTCGGTCCGCAGCAGATGCCTGCCGGCAGTGGTGGGATGAACGGGAGGCGGGCGACGCGGCCCGCCCGGACGTGCTACCTGAGCGATTTCCTGACGTCCGGCCAGATGGCGTGCAGTTCACGCTGCCAGTACGGCCATGAATGGGTGCCCGGTCCGTAGATGTGTGTCGTCGTGCTGACACCTGCCGAGCGAAGTGCGCCGGCGAATTTCTTGACCGAGTTTGGGAGCGCCGCTTCGGCCAGCGCGCCCACCAGAATGACATCGAGCGCATGGCCCAGGTCCAGTGGTCCGGGACTGCCGTTGCCGCAGGAGAGATGGACGGTTGTCCCGCGGAACGCCTGTGGCATCGCGGAGGGGTTGTGGGCCTTCCAGATGTCGGCGTTCTCGTTCGGGTCGCCCCACACTTGTTTGATGTCGGTGCCGTCCCTCTGGGAGCCGAGGGCGAGCACCAGACGCACCGCGGGGTCGTTGAGGTCGACGTAGGAGCTCATGGCCGCCACGTACCGGAACATGCCCGGGTGGTGTGCTGTGTAGTTGAGTGCGCCGAGTCCCCCCATGGACAGGCCCACGATGGCCCGGGACCTGCTGGCGCGGTACTGCTTCTCCATGAGCTGGACCAGTTCGGTGGTGTGGAAGGCCTCCCAGCGGGGCGCTCCGAGGTACCAGTCGCTGTAGTAGCCGGCTTTCCCTCCGTCGGGCATGACGATCAGCACGTCGGAGTCCTTGGCGAGTGCTTCGACGTCCGTCTCACGCGTCCAGGACGTGTAGTCGTCGTCCCCGCCGTGCAGCATGTAGAGCACGGGAAAGGTGGACTTCTTCTTCGTGGCCCAGCTTTTGGGAAGAATGACGCGGACAGGGATGGACCTCTTCATGGCCGGTGAACTGACCGTCAGGTCCTCGGTGCGCGCATCGATCTTCCTGACAGCGATGATCCGGGCAGCGGGCCGGGACGACACAGACTTGCCGTCCGCGCCGCGCGCGGCCGCGGTTGTTCCGGCACTGAGCGCGGCGGCGAGCGACAGGCCCGCCAGGAGAGCGCAGCCGACACGTCGTGCACGGCCGGTCAAGGAGTTGACGGCAATTGGCATGGGCTGAGGGACTCCGTCGGGCGTAGGGGCACTGGGCGCCGGCGGCGCGCCGGCTCACAGAGGGATACGACACCGATGCGCCAGGGCCGCCGGCCGAGCGCCGGGTACTGCCCGGCGGACCGACGGTGGGTGTGTGCGGCCCTGGTGGCACTCCCGGTTTGCGGTGCGGTTCAACGTCGCACCACGCCGGGTGGCACAGCCGATGCCCGGCGGCCGACCACTCCGGCGGGAAGCGCTTGTCCTCCGGCCGTACGGGATGGCGACAGCGGAGCTGTCCACTCCCGTGCCCCCTCCGGAGCATGATCGATACGCATGGTACGGACCATGCCGAAACGGATGATCAAGTGCCAGGAGGCGCACCGGCCGGCACATGAAGCGGTCCCCGCACGGCGGCGTTCCGCCAAAGCCACGGCCGGTCCCCCGAGGGCGCGGGGGCGTGGGCGCCCGTACCGGCGGAGAGGGTACCGCTCACATGGCCGGAGCATGCGACCGGGACGGTGGACCGGCGCTGCTCCCGCTCGTGCAGGAGCGAGGCCTCGCCGACGCAGCGTGCCGGCAGCAGAGCCAGGCCGCTGTGCCCGTTGGAACGTCCGCCGCGTAACGGGCAACGCCACGGCCCCGGCGAACGGCCCCGGGTTGGGCCGTCGCGGATGAATGGGCGACATGGCCGCAGTACTTGGCCTGCCGCCCGGGCCGTCGGCGTGTCAGATCCCGGGCGGGGCCACGCGGGTGTAGGTGAGGCTGCCGCTGGTTCCTCCCGCGGTGGTGACGGTCACGGGCACCGGGCCGGCGGGTCCGGCAGGGACCGCGACGGTGATCTGCGTGTCGGAGACCACCGTGAAACCGGCGGCAGCGGTACCGACCTTGACCGCCGAAGCGGTGGACAGTGCGGTGCCGCTCAGTGTGATCACCGCACCGGGGGTAGTGGGGCCGCTGCCTGGATTCAGCCCGGTGAGGGTGGGGGCCGCGACGTAGGCGAACGCCGCCGGGTTGCTGGTTCCGCCCGGGGTGGTGACCGTGATCTGTGTGTTTCCCGTCCCCGGTGGCGCCGTCGCAGTGATCTGAGTCGACGACAGCACGGTGAACGATCCCGCGGGCGTGGAGCCGAAGCGCACAGCCGTCGGGTTCAGCAGGTCGCTGCCGGTGAGGGTGACCGTTGTTCCCCCGGCTGCAGCCCCCAGACTCGGACTGGCACCCAGCAGCACCGGCGGTGCGGCGTAGTAGAAGTACGCCGTGGGCGACACCGCGCTGGTCCCGCCCGGCGTGGTGACGGTCACCGGGGCTGCGCCCGGGCTTCCTGCGGGTGTGACCGCCGTGATCTGGGTGGCCGAGTTGACCGTGAACGACGTAGCGGGGGTTGCGGCGAACAGGACCGCTGTGGCGCCCGTGAAGCCGGTCCCGGTGAGTGTGACGGTGCCGGCGCCCGATGTGGGACCGCTGCTGGGCGTCACCCCCGTCACCACCGGAACAGCGGCTGCGATGTAGGTGAAGGACACCGCGTTGCTGGTGCCGGTGGGGCTGACGACCGTCACTGCTACCGAGCCGGCGCTGCCGGGCGGCGTGAGGGCGGTGATCTGCGTCGCGGAGTTGACCGTGTAGGAGGCCGCGGGCGTACTGCCGAACCGCACCGCAGTGGCGCCGGTCAGCCCGGTTCCTGTGACGGTGACGGTCGTGCCACCGGTCGTGGGGCCTTGTGAGGGACTCACCGCGCTGATGGCTGGTGGCATGACGTGCTCCTGTGGCAGCCGGGAGAAGACGGAAATCCGGTCCGCGCTGCGAGCGGCCGGAACCAAAAGGGAAGTGCTCCGGGAAAGCGGGAGCAGAGGAGACTGCCGCTTTCCCGGAGCCCGGAGGTACCTCACCGCCGTCCGCTGACTGAACGGACGGCGGCGCTCTGGTCAGATGCCGGGGCCTGCAACGTAGGTGAAGGCGTCGGCGGCGGTGTCGGATCCGGCAGGGTTGGTGACCACGACGTCGACCGCACCAGCCGTTCCGGGCGGGGTGACCACGGACAGCGTGGTCGCACTGACCACGGAGAACGGCGCCGGGGTGCCGTCGAAGGTGACCGAGTCGGTGCTGTCGAGGCTGGTACCGGTGATGGTCACAGCCGTGCCCCCGGACGTCGGGCCGGCGGACGGCGCGACGGTGGTGATGGCGGGGACGTCGACGTAGGTGTAGGACAGGCCGTTGTTGGTTCCGCCGGCCGTGCTCACGCTCACGCCGACCGGCCCGGGCGCAGCCCCCGCGGGCACGACGACGCTGAGCTGGCTGTCGGAGACCACCGTCGGCGTGGCGGCCAGCGCGCCGAAGGAGACGCTGGTCGCGGTCGACAGGCCGGTCCCGTTGACGGTGATGGTGTTCCCGCCGGCGAGCGGGCCGGATGTGGTGCCCAGGGACGACTTGAACGGGGCTCCCACATAGAAGAACGACACCGGGTTGCTGGTACCGCCGGGCGTGGTCACGATCAGCCCGACCGTGCCCGTCCCGGACGGCGACACGGCGGTGACCTGAGTCGGTGAGACGTTGGTGACGCTGGTCGCCGATTTGGTGCCGAACTTCACGGCACTGGTGCCGGACAGGTTGGTTCCGGTGATCGTTACCAGCGTGCCGCCGCCGGTAGACCCCTGGTTCGGGGAGATGGGCATGGGTGTGCTCCTGACTCTCAGCAGAGGACGGGCGAACACGCGAACCAGCGGGCCATTTCCCAGCCTGAGCACACGCCTTTGGTCGCAGGCGAGCTGACAGTCCGGTGTGATTCTGTGGCCCCGTCGAGGCACATGGACGCGAAAAACGGCTTCCGCATCTGGCGGCGAGCGCACGGCCGAAAACGAAAGAACCGGCAGAAGCCGCCACTACCAGATTTCCCCCGGTCAGGGATGGGCGGCCCACCGGTTCGCTACTCAAGTGACCCATGCGGGTGCACGGATGACAAGAGGTCAACTCCGGCATCACCCGAATGGGTCAATGTACGTGAACGGCACGAAAAGCGACTGGCACTCGTGTAGAGGCAGCGGCACCGGGATCGCTACGGCCGGCCCCTGGCCCGGGACGCACTGCCGTGGCGGCGCCGTCCGTGCCGCGTGAAAGGCTTGCCGGATCCTGGACGATCAGCTGTCGCCGGTCTGCGATTCGGTGCTGTTGTCGCGCAATTCCCCAGGCGCCCTGGGTGGTTGGTGCCCGTCTCGGGCACGATTGTCGGTGCCGCTTGCCAGGATGTGCGGATGCCCTCAACCGACCACCTCCTCACTGCCTCTGACGATCAGCCGCGTGCCCAGCTTCTGGGGCTGGTCGGCGCCATCGAACCGTGGGACGACCTGGAGCGCGCCCACCTGGGGACCGCCGCGCAGTGGATCGCCGGCGGATCCCCGCTCCACCGGGTGCGCAAGCCGGATGTTCCGGCGATGCACTTGGTGAGCTACTTCGTCGTCCTCGACGAGAGGCGCGGGCAGTTGCTGCTCGTCGCGCACCGCAAGGCGCGCCTGTGGCTGCCGGCCGGGGGCCATGTCGAGCCGGGTGAGGACCCGTGGGCCGCGGTGGTCCGCGAATGCCGTGAGGAGCTGGGTATCGAGGCCGTGGCGTCACCGATCACCGGCGAGCGTCCCCTCTTCCTGACCGTCACCCGAACCCGGGGGCAGCACGCGCACACCGACGTCTCGCTCTGGTACGTCCTCGACGCCGACGCCCGCACCATCACCTCCTACGACGAAGGCGAGTTCAACGCCATCCGGTGGCTGACCGACAGACAGGTACTCGAGGAGTCGGACGAGCTCCTCGACCCCCACATGCACCGCTTCACCCGCAAGCTGCGGCACGCCCGGACCATGGGACAGGATGCGCGGCCGGTGCCCGCTCAACCGTAGGCAGCCGTCTCCAGGCTGTTCATCGATGAAGTCCGCTGGCCGGCCCGGAGGTGCCATGCCCCTGCAGATGAAGTTGAGCGCGATCACTCTCGACTGCCCTGATCCGTCGGCTCTGGCGGCGTTCTACCAGCAGGCCACCGGCCTCGAACCCCACCCGAAGTCGGACGTGCGCTCCGACCAGCAGCGGGAGGATCGACGGTGATCGGTCCCACCCGTCACGGCCAGGAACCAGCAGATACGCCCGCGCTCCCCCGCCACCGCTCGGCCGCCTTGACCAGATCCCGGCTAACCCGCCCGCCCCAGGAACTCACCGCGTTTGATACGGGAGGGTGGCGCGGTGACGCTGCCGCCTGCCACAAGAGCGGCGCCTGGGGGTACGCCGCAGGTCTGTACTGGGGCAGCGGGTCGCAACGCCCTCTCGGGCCGACCGTCCAGACGTTCCACCGCGCCAGCCGTCATAATGAGGACATGGCAACCAGCGCACAGTCCTCTGCTTCCCCGTCGGATCTGACGGGATCGCATGCAGAGGACCTTGCGCTCTACCAGGAGAAGTTCCGACGGCGGCTGCCAGCTGCCCTGGAAGAGCTGCAGGGCCCGACCCAGGGCGTCGTGGAACTGCCCTTGCACGTGGCGTGGTCCGGGATGACGTTCTACGACCTCAACAAACCTCGCCAACGGATGGGTCTGTACCGCACCGTCCTGCACGAAGGCTTGCGCGAGGACCTGGAGCGCTACCTCCATCAGGACATTCTGCTGCAGCTGTGGCCGACCTTGCGCCGCCTGGTGGGCCGCAGTGTGCGCACCGTGTGGGAGGACGCTTTTCCCGCTCTCGCTGCCCGCGGTCGGGCGGTCGTGTGACGGACATGCCGGAGCTGCACACGCGGCTGCTGGCTGACGTGATCGCCCTCCCCGGTCTTCAGGCCGGGGGTGAATCGCATTTCTGGACTGCTCTGACCTCGGCCGTGGGCACGGGTCCGCACTATCCACCCACGCCCACGACTGCCCGCGCTCAGTCCGGGTGCTTCTGCTGTGCGATGTAGTCCTTGACCACCTGGAGCGGAGCGCCGCCGCACGAGCCCGCGAAGTACGAGGGCGACCAGAACCGGCCGTACATGATGGCCCGGTTGACCCGGCCGGTGAACTCGGCGCGCAGGCGGCGTGAGGAGACGCCTTTGAGGCTGTTGACCAGGCCGGCCAGGGCGACCTTGGGCGGGTAGTGCACGAGCAGGTGGACGTGGTCCGTTTCGCCGTTGAACTCCTTCAGCTTGGCGTCGAAGTCCTCGCACACCTTTCACCTCTTCGCAGCGCCGTCAGCATCTCCTCGTCGAGGACGCCGCGCCGGTACTTCGTGACGAACACCAAGTGTGTGCAAGTTGTAGATGACTGTTCGGCCCCTGCGGGGGGTTTGGTTCCCATCGTGGCGACATGGGCCAGCGCTAAGGTGGTCGCTGTGCAGCTTCGGTACAGCTTCCGTCTGTACCCGAGCGCCGGTCAACGCATGGCGTTGGCGAGGGCGTTCGGGTGTGCGCGGGTCGTCTTCAACGATGCGTTGCGCGTCCGCGAGGAGGCCCGAGCGGCGGGGCTGGGGTTCGTCACCTCGGCGGAACTGTCCAAGGGCCTCACAGCCGCGAAGAAGACGCCGGAACGGGCCTGGCTCGGCGAGGTCTCGGCGGTGATCCTCCAGCAGTCCCTGCGGGACCTGGACACCGCCTACCGGAACTTCTTCGACGGGCTCAAGAGCAAGCGCCCGCGCATGGGTGCGCCTCGTTTCAAGTCGAAGCGGGACAACCGGCAGTCGATCCGCTTCACCGCGAACGCGGCCTGGCGGATCACGCCGGGCAAAAAGCTGCGTCTGCCGAAGGTCGGCGACGTTCCCGTGCGCTGGTCCCGCGCCCTGCCGTCCACCCCGTCCACCGTGACCGTGGTCAAGGACGCGGCCGGCCGGTACTTCGCGAGCTTCGTCGTAGAGACGGACGCCTGCGAGGTACTGCCCGAGACGACACCAGAGATCGGCATCGACCTCGGCCTCGGGCACTTCGCCGTCCTCTCCGACGGCCGGAAGATCGACAGCCCGCGCTTCCTGCGCCGGGCCGAGAAGCGCCTGAAGAAGACGCAGCGGGAGCTGTCCCGCAAACAGAAGGGCTCCAGCAACCGAGGCAAGGCCCGGCTGAAGGTCGCCCGCGCTCACGCGCAGGTCACCGACGCACGCCGCGAGTTCCACCACCGGCTCTCCACCCGGCTGATCCGCGAGAACCAAGCGCTCGCCGTCGAGGACCTGTGTGTCAAAGGACTCGCCCGCACCCGCCTGGCCAAGTCCGTCCACGACGCCGGATGGTCCGCGTTCGTGACCATGCTGGAGTACAAAGCCGCCCGGTACGGGCGCACCCTCGTGAAGATCGGCCGCTTCGAACCGACCTCCCAGGTGTGCTCCGCATGCGGCGTCAAGGACGGCCCGAAGCCCCTCCACGTCCGCATGTGGACATGTGGGGCATGCGGGGCGATCCTCGACCGGGACATCAACGCGGCGGTCAACGTCGCCAAGGCCGCCGGACTGGCGGCATCAGCCTGTGGAGCGCAGGTAAGACCGGCACCCGTGCCGGCACAGCGCGGCGAAACAGGAACCCGCCAGCAGCTGCCCACCACATCGCCGCAGTGGGAGCAGACTGGAATCCCGGGCCTTTAGGCCCGGGAGGATGTCAAGGCCTCGACGACTCCGCCGTCGCCGCCCTTCGGACCTGGGCTGTGGAATGGGCCGACGACCTCGCAGCCCGGTTTCTGGAGGCCCACGACCCCGACATTGACTGACCGGCCGGAGCCCCCGTCCCGCTGCCCGCTGCGGCAAGCCGGTCAGGCGGCGCGGCAGAGTGCCGCTGGGCCGGCCGGTGCCGTCGCGCGGGCCGCGGTCGCGGGTACGGGACGGACCGTGCGGACGGCGGCCGCGTCCTGCGCGTGGTCGCGGGCGAAGACGACGAGGCGCAGCGCCGCGAACCGGGCGACGCCGGCGAGTGCGGAGGCGGACAGGTAGACGACCTGCTCGAGCACCGCACCGGGCGCCGCCGCCAGCTGCTGCAGGACAAACATCGCCGCGCAGGTCACCGCATACGTGGCCGCCGCGGACCCGGCCGACTGCGCGTGCTGGCGCCAGGTGGCGTGCCCGCCCGCGCCGAAGGTGAAGCGGGCGTGCAGTTCGGTGGCGAGGAGCGTGGAGACCACGGTGATCAGGGCGTTGGCCAGGCCCCATGAGATCCAGGAGGCGAGGGCCGCCACGGCGAAGCTGGAGGCGAGTCCCACTCCGCCGCCGCAGAGCACGAAGCGGGCGAAGGCGGTGAAGGCGCCGGGTGCCGCCGGCTGCCGGTTCTGTGCTGTTTCCATGACCCCACCCCGTTGACTGCTCGCTTCGCGAAACGCGTACCTCTCGGCCTTGCGAGGCCCCCGCCGTTGTTTCTTACAATGGAAACGCTACGTTGCATTCATGGGTGCGGCAACAGATTTGTTGTGCATGTCCGCCATTATTGCAGGTAGTTGCCGAGAAATCGTTGCAATGGCTTTGCTTCTAATGCAACAGCCCACCCTCTATTCATTGCAATGAATAGAGGGTGAACGCTCCATCGGAGACACCGCTCGCCGCACGGGCCGCCCCTGCGCTCGATGGCGGCGGGACGTGCAGGCGCCTCAGGCCGCCGGCCGCGTCTTCAGTGCTTCCCGCGGTCGTGGGCGGCGACCTCGCGTACGGCCTCGGCGATGGCCGCGAAGTCCTTCTTGAGGATCGCGTCGTGGTTGCTGGCGACCTTGGCGCTGATGCGGATGTTCGGGTTGCGGGCGGTCACCGCGTCGAGGCCGGCGCGGATCCGCTCCTGCTCGTCGCCCTTGCTTCCGAGGGACGCCCCCGAGGCGACCACGTACCGCGCCGGGACGGTGATGCTGTCCAGCACGGGGCCCAGTTCGCGCTCGCGGGCGAGCCTGCCGAGCTCGATGTTGGTGTTCGCCATCTGTTCGGCATTCATCCGCGGGGTCAGGCCCGTCGGGCGCAGCAGCGGCAGGAACGGGCTCATCCGCCGGAACAGTTTCCGGATCCGCTGTTCCATGGCCTCATCCAGCCAGTCGTACGGCTGCGCGCCCTCGACCAGGACCGCGCCCAGGGCGCGCTCGGGATTGCGGCCGGCCCAGTGTGCCGCGACGAACGCCCCGTAGGACCAGCCCGCCACCAGGGCCCGGTCCACGCCCCTGGCGGCGAGGACGGCGTCGACGTCCCGGACGGCCGCCTCGAAGGAGTAGTCCGCCGAGCGCTTCGATTTGCCGCGGGCCCGCTCGTCGTAGGTGATGTGCCGCCATCCCGGCCCGAGTTCGGCGATGACGCGCCGCCAGTACCCCTGGGTGGCGAACTGGCCGTTGAGGTAGACCACGGGGATGCCGGGGCCGCCGGTGTCGGTGACGGCCAGGGCCGTGTCGTCGACGGGCACCATGCCGGTCCACGTCGAAGTCGAGCCGGTCGAGGGGGTGTTGTTCTTCTTCATGTGTCTTCTCCTGTTCGCGTCGGGTGTCCTGGACGGCTTCTGCGGGTCCTGCTCTGCTCGTGGATCGCAGGTCCCTCGGGACGGACGGCCGTGCCCTTGGCGGCGGCCGGCAGGTTCTCGGTCGCGGTGGGCCCGGCCGGACAGTCCTGGTTCCTGGCTTCAGAGGCTGCGGGCGGTGATGTCGCCGCGGGAGGTGGTGGCGCGGATGTCGAGTCCGGCGGTGCCGTCGTTCTTGAGGGCGTTGCTGACGCGGCCGTGGTCGGTGCCGGCGTCCAGGGAGGCCCAGACGCCGGGGGCGGCGGCGATGGAGATGTCGCCGGACCGGGTGCGGAGCACGACCGTGCCGCGCACGGCCTCGGTGATGCGGATGTCGCCCCGTGCGGTGCTGATCTGCGCGGGGCCGCCCAGCCGGCCGACCTCGACGTCGCCGTCGGTCGCGGTGAGGCGGACGCTCGCGGCCTCGTCGATCTTGATCTGGCGGTACGCGCCTTCGAAGGCGACGTCGCCCAGGCGTCCGACGCCGCGGAGCTCGGCGCCGGCGGCCCTGGCCTCGACGCGGGAGCCGGCGGGCAGCTGGACGGTGATCTCCAGGGATCCGGAGGAGCCGAAGAGCTGGCTGCCGGGGGTCGGGGCCGTGATCCGCAGGACGCCGTCGGCGTAGGTGACGGTGGTCTGCTCGGCGGTCTTGGTGTCGCGGCTCTTGGAGGGGTTGGCGGGCAGGACCTCGACGGTGGTGTCGGCGCGGTCCGCGGCGATGAACTGGATGCGTCCGGCGGGGATGTCCAGGACGGCGGAGATCGGGGCGGGGGTGTCGAACTTCTGCATCGTGTTCTCCTGCGCTCGCTTCTTGTTTCCGACATTGGAAACGCTACGTTGCTTTCCATAGTCAGGCAACATAGTCGTTGCGCAGAATCAGCATCCATACAGGTAGAAGCCTATAAATCGTTGCAACGGTCTTGGGAGTAACGCAACAACCACCGCTCCGATCATTGCAATGAATGAGGAGTGAACGCTATAGTGGGGGGATCAGGGACCGCCGCGAGGGATCACCGAGGAGACCGCGATGCCGGGAGGCAGACTCACCCAGCAGGAACGCCAGCAGATCGCGCTGGGACTGGCCGACAGCCTCCCCTACGCCGAGATCGCCCGAAGCCTCGACCGTCCGACCTCGACGATCACGCGCGAGGTGATGCGCAACGGCGGCCCCACCGCCTACCGCGCCGACCTGGCCCACCGCGCCACCGAACGCCGCGCCCACCGGCGCAAGGCCGCCCCCTCCCGAGGGCCGGAGTCGGCACCCCAGCCGCACGGACGCGACGCCGAGGCCGTGGCCGAGTACGAGGAGACGTTCACCACCGTCCTCATGGCCTCGGGCCTGCCCAAGATGACGGCCCGGGTACTGACCTGCCTGTTCACCGCCGACGCGGGCAGCCTCACCGCGTCCCAGCTCGCCCAGCGTCTCCAGGTCAGCCCGGCGTCCATCTCCAAAGCCATCACGTTCCTGGAGAGCCAGAGCCTCGTCCGCCGCGAACGCGACGAGGGCCGCCGCGACCGCTACGTCGTCGACGACGAACTCTTCTACCAGGCGACGATCGCCAGCGCCCGGGCCAACGACGAACTCGTCAAGACCGCACGCCAGGGCGTCGCCGTCCTCGGCCGCGACACCCCCGCCGCCACCCGCCTGGAGAACATCGCCCGCTTCCTCGACTTCATCAGCGAAAGCATCACCCGCGCCGCCGAACAGGCCCGCGAGGTCCTGCACACCAGACCCGGACCGGCCTCGGACGACACCGCCCAGCCGAGTCCGGACCACGGCCGGCCGGCCGTCTGAGCCGCCGAAGCCCCCGCCCGGCCGGTGACCGCAGGCGGCCCGCGCACCCCTCACCGCCCGCTGCCGCCGGGCGCGGGCGGGCCGCTCACCGCGGGGACCGCCCCGGCCGAGGAACGGAACGCAGCACCGGACGTTCTCCCGCCTCCTGCGCCTGCGATGATCGGGACGGCAGCGCACCCGGTCCGAGGTCTCCGCTGCGGACGGAAGGGATGACACATGGCGCCCGAGGCGGCTGCGGCGGCTGCGGAGACCGCGGACCCGGCCCACGCCCGTATCCCCGACACCGCATCCGGGGGCACGGTCATCCTGCTCAACGGCACCTCCAGCTCCGGCAAGAGCAGCATCGCCCGGGCACTGCTCGACCTCCTCGACGGAACGTGGTTCCACATGCCGGTGGACGCCTTCCACAACATGCGCGGCGGACGCGGTGGGCGCGAGATGTCCGACGAGGACCTCCAGGCCGAGATCGACCGCACGGCCAAGGGATTCCACCGCGCCGTCGCCGGCATGGCCGCAGGCGGCAACAACCTCGTCGTCGACCACCCGCTCAGCCGCCGCTGGCGACTGCTGGACCTCCTCGACCTGCTCGTACCCGAAGACACCGTCCTGGTCGGGGTCCGCTGCCCGCTGCCCGAGCTGGAGCGCCGAGAAATCGAACGCGGCGACCGACAGCGGGGACTGGCCGCCCTGCAGTACGGCCAGGTGCACTCCCACGAACTGCATGACCTGGACGTCGACACCAGCCTCCGCTCCCCGGCCGAATGCGCCCATCACATCCGTGACTTCCTGTCGGACCGGCCGCGCCCCACCGCCTTCGACACACTCCGGCGGACACTGCGGCAGGACGGTCCAGCCCCCGGCGGTGCCAGAAACCTCCGCGGCCGGTAGTCGGGCCTTTCGGAGGCGCGGAACCCCCCTTGCCGCCATCGCGGCCGCCGGGGCTCTTTCCGCTGTTCCGCCGGCGGGACATCGCCAAGGCCCAGGCCTTCCGCACGTACTGCATCGACAAGCGCGGCGACGGCGCGGCGTTCGACTGGTGAAAGGGCCGCGGGACACCCCGGTCCCGGGTCCGGTACAGCGGCCTGCCCGGCCGGCGGAGTTCGACGACCGGCGGGCGGAGTTGGGCAGGACGGGCCGGGCGGAGTTGGGCAGGACGGGCCGTCAACTCCCGTCGATCGCGCCGCACTTTCGCTTCGGGTACGGCCTACCGGCCGGGACCGGGGGCTTTCGCCCGCGCCGTCGCGGCCGGTGGCCGCGCCGGTCCGCCGGGGACCGGGATCACGGCCCGGGCGCCGCGCTCGGAGCCGGCTGATGACACGGTGCGCTCCGCCAATTCCTCGGCGTCCAAGCGTCGGGCCCCGTGACCGGCCACGCTCTATGCTGCCGAGGTGATCAGACCGATTGAACTGGTGATATTCGATTGTGACGGAGTGCTGGTCGACAGCGAACGCATCGCCGTACGCGTTCAGGTCGCTCTCGGCGCCGCACTGGGCTGGCCGCTCACCCAGGAGGATGTCATCGCCCGCTTCATCGGGCGCTCGCACGCCGCCATCCGCGAGCAGGTCGCCGCTCGGACGGATGAGGAGACGGCCGGGATCTGGGCGAAGCGGTTCGAGGAACTTCATCGCGAAGCCGTGGACGCCGGGCTCCTCCCCGTCGAGGGCCTGCCCGAGGCTCTCGACATGATCACCCTCGCGACCTGCGTGGCCTCCAGCGGGTCGCACGACAAGATGCGGCACACCCTGGGCCGCACCGGGCTGTACGAACGCTTTGCGGGCCGGATCTTCAGCGCCACCGAGGTCGCCCACGGCAAGCCCGCCCCGGACCTGTTCCTGCACGCCGCCCAGCGGATGGGCGTCGATCCGGCGGCCTGCGCCGTGGTCGAGGACAGCCGACCCGGTATCCGGGCCGCCCGCGCCGCGGGCATGCGCTCCTTCGGCTACGCCGGCGGGCCCACCCCGGCCGGACAGCTCGAAGGTCCCGGCACTGTCGTCTTTCACGACATGCGCCAACTGCCCGCCCTGCTCACCGAAATGACCTCCTGCCGCCCTTCGGTCCGCGCCACGCAACGGCCGATTCCTACCCGCCCTGAGCCGGCACCGCCTTTTCGAGAAGCGTGAACGACTTGGGCGCACCTCCTGGCTGCGGTTTGCCTGCCTTGTGGCCGACGACCTCGTACCCGGCGTTCAGGTAGTACGCAGTCAAAGGCGCGTTGGTGGCCAAGCAGTCCAGGCGCACCAAGGCCCGCCCCGTCGCGGCCACGCGGCGCTCCGCGGCCTGCAGAAGCCATCGCCCCGTCCCCGGCGGGACGCTGCCGTGATCCACCATCAGGCGATGGACATAGCCGGCCACTGGCGGCTGTGCTCCCCAGGCGTCCTCGTCCTGCCACCACAGCTCCCAGGCCCCGGCCAGAAGGCCGGCGGCCTCCGCGAGCCAGACCTCTCCGCTCGTCATGACGCGCCGGAAGTGATCCTCGTCCAACTCGCCCGGCTGCCACTGGCCCCTGATGCCCTGAGCGAGCATCCAACGGGCGGCGTCGTCCCGCAGGCGGACGATGGCGGGAAGGTCGGCACGGGTGGCGAGACGGAAGCACATGTCGTTCACGCCGCGATCTTCACACGGAAGCGAGGCGCCTCAACTGTGCGGCCACGCCTGCCCCGTACGGACGGCCGCGCTTCGAGCAGTCCACGTCCACCGACATGGCCCGGCCGAGGTCCTCATCAGCGCCGGCTCGGGCCACCAGCACGGTGAACACCCGCTCTCAGATACCGTCAAAGGCCCCCCATGCACAGCCGGTTGTACATGCCTCGCCCCGTTGCCGTACTTCTGCGCATCAATTGACGGCACACCCGGACCGACGACCGAAACCGGTCCAGGTGGAATTGCCTGGTAGACCGGGTCCGCAACTCGGAGCCTCCTACAAAACCCGATACAACCCTGAGCCGGCCGAACGCGTCTCGTAGGTGCGGACGATGCACCTGGGACTCGTCGGCACGGCCCTGGCGCCTGCCGTGCCGGGGCGAGGTCCGAAAGGGGAGACATGCTCAGGCGAATCCGGCCCGGTCGGGTGCGTGCGGTGCTGGCTGCCGTGTTGGGTGGGGGGCTGTTCCTGGTCGTGCTGGTGACGCACGAGCCCGGGGACAAGCCGTGGGATCTCGAGGTGACGGGCGCCGCGCTCAAGGCCAGGAAGGGTGAGACCGTCACGGCCGACCTGGCCCTGGACTTCCACGGTGCCGATGTCCAGGCCCAGCTGGACGCCGAGAACAGCGTCCCGTTCGCCCGTGTCGACGTGCGGTTCCCCGACGGCGTGACCGTGCTGAGCACTCCGCAGCTTTGCGATCTCGGCAACAGCAGGACGAGAAAGCCCTACTACCTGTGCGCATACGGCCTGTACACCAACAGCTTCGACATACCCATGCTCCGGGACGGATTCCACATCGCCTATCCCTTCAGGCTGCGGATCGACGACCCGTCCAGGCTCACCGGCGGCAGGATCCTTGTCGACGCCCCGGCGGAGCGGCTGCGCGACGACGCCGACCCCGACAACAGCACCGCTGCCATCACCATCGAAGCCATCGGCGAAACAGGCGCCTCGGGCGCCTCGGCCGGCTTCGGTACGACGGCCCGGGCCGCGGCCGCGAGCACAGCGGCCGTGGCACTGACCGGGCTCCTCGCCGCCGCCCTCGTCCGCGCCCGTCGACGCAGCGCACGTTCCAGCACCTCCGCGGTGAACGACTGATCACCGACGCCGGCGCCGGCGGAAGCGGATCATCCGCCGCACGGCCGGTACGGCTCCGCGTACGGCATGGCCCGATGCCCGACCTGCTGGTCGTACGGCGTCCCTGCAAAGCCCTGCCAAGGAGTACCTTCCCCGGCGAGCCCATGGTCCACCACGGGTGGAAAGCGGGCCCGAGGATCGCGCCCTGGTCCCGCTGAAGATCACCGAGCCAGACGAGCGAACGGCCGTACAAACAAAGGCCCCTGTCGTCCAAGCCGCGTGGGTCGCGGCTTCCCGACCAGCGGTTCAACAGGGCGGAGGCAAAGGGGAAGCCCTGGCGGCTGACGCAGACCACGGCGCGCTCGATGTCCCCGGTCCAGGTCTCGCAGGCCGCCGGCCCTGCGTTCTTCCGCTCCGGGAACAGCACCCCCGCGAACCGGGCATGAGCGCCAGCATCGGCACGAGCGAGCCCGGTGTCGACAATCGCCTGGGTGCCGGGCCGGGGCTGCGTTTCGCCGCCTGGGCTCTCCCACTTGGCCACCGTACGCAACGCGACGCCGAGGTGTTCGGCCAAGGCCCGCATGCTCATCCGCAGGACAGCGCGCGAGCGCTCGCTTCCCGGCCCGTCCACTGCTGCACGCCGACCACGGATCACCTCCCTCCGCCACGAAGCACTCTCGGTGACGACGCGGGGCGGGAAGTGCAACGGAAGTACAACACCAGGTCATTTCAACGCCGTTCACGCCGCCCGACGCTGTGGACATGGACGACGAACTCATCACGGAACGCCGACGCGTCGCCTTCCCGCAGGTCTTCGGCTACCTGCGACACATCACCGGTGGCCCGGTCCGCCATGCGGCGCTCGTCGACTGCCTCACCGAATTACTGCCGCCGGCACGAACTGGATCTCTGCGGCGTCTTCACCGACCGCGACGCCACGGCGGCCATCCGCTCCCCCGCCTTCGTCGGCCTGGTCGACGCCCCCGAACCACCCGACACCTACGGCGCCGTGGTCCCGCCCTCAGCCACCTCGGCCCCAGGGGCGTCGGCACCACCTCGGCCACCGGCGCCGGACAACGGGCGGCCGACGCGGCCCGCCTGGTCCACGGTCAGCTCCTCCAAACGCAGCGGGACACCGAGCAGCCGCCCCAACTGCCCTCGTCCGCCCGGCCACGGTCACCGTCCCGGGCCCGGTCAGGGTGGAGACACAACCCGCATGACCCTCCTCCGCCAGCACCCGCACCGCCGCCCGCACAACATCCCGCGGATCCACACCGGCACTGCCCGAGGCGCCGCACAGCGCACGCACCGTACGCCCCGAGCCGGCCGACGGCGCCCACGCCAGGATGTTGGAGGCGAACGCCCGCGGACGCAGCAGCGTCCACTGCAGACCCCAGGCCCGCAACAGCCCCTCACCGGCACGCTGCCACCAGGCGATCACCCGCCCCCTCGTCCAGGACCGCGGCCGCGGAAAGCCTCACCACCCGCCGCACTCCGGCCAATCACGCCGCCCGCACGAACCGCGCATCGTCACCCCCACCGACCCGCGTGGCGACCAAAAACTCCGCCCCCACCCCCTTCCAGCGCCCCGGCCGGCAAACACAGGCCCCCGTCACCGGCGGCCACCGCCCGGGCCCTCGCCGCCGCCCCCACCACCCGCGCACGATCCCCGACCATGACACGAACACCCAGGTGGGCAAGGAGCAGCCCGGCCACCTCCCGCCCCACCGTCCCCGTGCCCCCGGTCACCAGGATCACCGCACCACCACCCCCCGCCACCACAACACCGCACCCGCCCCCCGCCACCACCCGCACACCCGCCCGCACCACGACGGTTTTCCGCAACTCATTGAATCCCGTACAGCCTCAGGGGTACCCACAAAGCCAACCACCTGTAATATACAAACTGGACGGTTTTTTTATTGGGTCTCCGGGCTCAGCAACAGTGGGGAGGCCGACATGGTGAAACAGGAACGGGCAGTCCGAACCCGACAGGCAATCCTCTCGGCAGCAGCCAGAATCTTCGAGGAACGCAGCTACCAGGCCGCCACCATCAACGAAATCCTCACCGCCGCCGGAGTGACCAAGGGCGCCCTCTACTTCCACTTCCCCTCCAAAGAAAGCCTCGCCGAAGGCGTCCTGCACGAACAAGACCTCAAAACACCCGTCCCCGACCGCCCCTGCAAAATCCAGCAACTCATCGACACCGTCGTCCTGCACGCCCACCGCCTGCAGACCGACCCCATGGTCCGAGCAGGCGTACGCCTCACCCTCGACCAACAAGCCCAAGGACTCGACCGCAGCGGACCCTTCCAACGCTGGAGCCAGGTCGGCACCGAACTCCTCGAAAAAGCCCAAGCCCAGGGCGAACTCCTCCCCCACGTCATCCCCGCACAAACCGCCGACGTCCTCGTCGGAGCCTTCGCCGGCGTCCAGGCCATGTCCCAAGCCCAATGCAACTACCAAGACCTCCCCACCCGCGTCAGCACCCTGCTCCGCCACATCCTCCCCAGCATCGCCATCCCCTCCGTCCTCGCCTCCGTCGACCTCACCCCCACCAGAGGCGCCACCGTCCTCACCGAACTCCACACCCACCCCACCCCCTAACCCCCACACCCAACCCACACATCCCACGTCCCGACCGGCACCCACCGACCCCCGGCCCCCGCACCACGGCCCTCACCGAACCGCACACCGGGCACCCCGTACCGGGCCGGTCCCCGTCAGCCGGCCGTACCGGCAACCACCGCACGCCTTGCCCCCGCCGTGCTCCTCACCGCACCACACACCCGGCACCCCGCGTCCCGGCGCCCGCAGTTGGTCACCTTCGATGGAGGCGTCTGGGACGTGACGCAGGTACAGCGGGGCCGTCTGGCGCCTGACCGATCACCCTCATCACGGACAGGTACGGCTTGGTGTCTTGCGGATGAGTGAACGCCGTCTTGACCTGCCGGGCCGCGCCGCACCCGCCGGAGCCGGGCTTGGCGCTGCAGGTCAGCGCCGTCAGGTAGCTGAACGTGGCCACACCACTCACGGCCAGGTTGCCGCCGCCGGTCGAACAGGCAAGGCTCTTCGCGGCGTCCCAGCGCGGCGCCAGCACGAAAATGTTGCCCGTGAGGTCGCCGGTCAGCGTGGCGTCGGGCGGCGGGGCAATGGAAATGGAGGGCCGATAAACAGCGAACACCAGATCGGTGGAGCCGCTGCCGCCTTGGCCCGGCTTGGCGCTGACGTGTCGCTGAACGTGCACTGCGCGGAAAGTTCAGTGAAGGTCTTCGTTCCGGGGATGCGGCCGCTGCCGGGCAGCGGCCACGGGAGGGCCAGCTCTGGGGGATGCCGGCCCTCGTGGTGATCTTCATGGCGGCCACTTCGGTGTCACCCAGGGCCACCATTTCGGTGAAGTAGTACTGGACGTTGATCACGCGGCTGCTCTTGGCGATGGCTCCCACGACGCGGACACGGGGGGGGGTCGTTGCGAGGTGTTCTCCGTCCAGCACCCTGGGAGTTACGCCTTGACCGGGCCGCTACCCCGCTCCTTCACGATGCGATCGCCGACCGCGACCGACTTCCACAGCCCACGGTCGATGCGCACCTTCATGGACTGGCCGTCCACACGCCTCACCCTGACGAAGTGGTACATGTTCGCGCCGTCGAGCATGCCCCGCGACTTGCCCTCAACGATGCCTTCCCAGGCATCGCCCGGTCCTGGTTTGCGAGATTTGAACATGCCCCAAGCCTACGGAGGCCGACAGGCGTGGTGCAGTGTCAAGAGGCACACACACTGCAGTACAGGTGTCGCACAAGCACCCCTACAAATGTCCTGAGCAGCACAACGACGACAGCCCTCAGGAACTGAACCGGCAGACATCAACCTTCGGGTCCTCAACCCCGAGCACCAGCACTGGCGGCGCGGCATCGAGGCCTCCGTGCTGTACCCGCGCGAGGTCGGCAACCTGAAGGTGCCCTTCACATACCGCGTGCCGAAGGACCCCGAGACGGTGGAGACGGGGTGGCCGGCCTCGCTCGCCAACTTCCCGCTGGGACAGTGGATCGCCGACGCCCGCCGCTTCCACGCCCGCAGAGACACGGACGAGGACCGCGTCCAGCAACTGGAGAAACTGGGCATGGCGTGGGTCGCACTACGACGTCGCATGGGAGGAGGGCCTGGCCGCCGCCCACGGGCGGGCTGCCGAGAACGAGCACCACCTGGCCCCACAGGACGCCACCAACCAGGGCGCGAAGGTCGACATCCGGCTCAAGAACGCCCGCACCGCCGCACCGAAAACGATGAACATCGAGCAGCGGCGTGCCGAAGCACTGCCGGTCAGTTCGGTGTCCGTTCAGTTCCGCTGCAGCACCCGGTTCAGCCCCGTAGCCACCGTCGTGGCGAGCAGCCACCCGGCGGTGACCAGGGCGACGACGGCCCAGCGTAGGGCGCCGTGCGGTGCGTACGCGGTCTGCTGGCCGAAGTCGACGACGGGGATCAGCACGTCAAGTGTGTAGATGGCTGGCTGAAATCCCGGGGGCGTGCCGTCGCCGGACGGGGCGGGTGGGTCGGCGGCGAAGAGGGTGGTGCCCGCGGCGAAGAGGGCCGCCAGCAGCCAGACCGCGCGCTGAGGCCGGTACCCGTAGCCCACGGTGGCGTCCTGCAGCACGCCCCATGCGCGGGCCGGGCGGGAGAGCGTGCGGCGGAGCCTACGCTGGCGGGCGAGGAGGGGCTCGGCCATGACGTGCTCCGGTGCTTCGCCTTCGCGCAAGATCTCCGGACCCGTCTGGTAGGCGGGCAGCGCGGCGTCGATGAACTGCTCCTGCGCGCCCAGGTCACCCCAGTGGACCGGCACCATGTCGACTCCGGCCGCGGTGGCGAGTGCCGACACGGCCGTGGCGAACTCGTCTCGATCGCGGTTGGCGACGCCGTGGATGACGAAGACCGGATCCTTCACGTACTGACTCCCTCTATGCGATGGTGTGCGCTGTTGCAGCGCCCGTCCTTGACGCCCTCCGGGCGCTACCCGTCCAGGGCGAAATCCGGGCCGGCTACGAACGCACCAAGTTCCGCCACTGGATCGACGCGGACCGCGACGGCTGCAACACCCGGCAGGAGGTCCTCAAGGCCGAAGCCGTCGTCGCCCCGCAACAGGGCCCGGGCTGTTCGCTCACCGGAGGAGAGTGGTACAGCCCCTACGACGACAAGTACTTCACCGACGCGCGCGCCCTCGACATCGACCACCTCGTATCCGTAGCTGCGACAGGCTGATGCCGACAAGATCCCTGGTCTGGGTGTGAACGGCATGGCGCTGACAAGAGCTCGGCGTCGACGCTCATCTCCAATGGATCACGGGACATACGGCGTGCCAGGTTCCCCCCAGCCCCGGCAAGCTGCGCAGCTCCCCGATCCGCAAGAGCCGCGCAAAGAGCAGGTACAGCAGAACCATCGCAATGCCGCCCGCAGCCAACGACAGGGCAGGCGTCCAAGAGCCTGATGTCACGCTCTGGCTGCAGGAGCGGGCGATGAGCCACCCGGCAGTCCCGGCAGCGGTGGCGGCCGCGGTCAGTTTTGCGTAGGTGCGACAGATCCGCCGACCGTCGAGCAGCCCTTCCGTGCGCCGCCGCAGCCGCAGGGCCGTCAGCAACAGGCCGAACGCATAGGACAGGGCGTAGGCGGCGGCCATCCCCGTGACCGCCCAGCGAGGGGACAGCAGGAAGTGGCAGGCTGCGGCGAGAGCGATGTTGACGCTGCTGATCCACAGCGCCATCCGGAATGGCGTGCGGGTGTCTTCGAAGGCGTAGAAGCCGCGCAGCAGGAGGTATTGGGCGGAGAACGGGATCAGCCCCAGGCCAAAGGCTTGCAGCATGTGACCCAGGGGGACGGTGGCGGCGGCGTCGGTGGCCCCGTGGGCGAACAACAGCTGAGCGATCTGCGGACCGAAGGCGAGGAAGAAGAAAGCGGCCGGGACGATGATGATGCCGCTGACCCGCAGCGCGCGGGACAAGTCGACGCGCAGTGCGTCGAGACGGTGCTCCGCCACCGCCCGGCTCATGCGCGGGAGCAGGGCCGTCACGAGGGAGACAGTGACGATCGACTGGGGCAGCATCCAGATCTGCTGGGCGTAGCTGTAGGCGGTGTAGCCGACGCCGTCGTGGGGCAGGGCGGCGTCGGCGGCGGAGGCCAGGCGGGTGACCACCGTGCTCGCCACGAGGTTGGCCAGCACGAACAGCAGGGTCCAGCGGGCCGCGTTCACGCTCTTGCGCAGGCCGGTGCCGCGCCAGTCGAAGCGCGGCCGGAACCGGAAGCCGGCCGCGTGGGCGTAGGGGATCAAGGCGAGTGCCTGGAGGGCCAGGGCGAGTGTGGTCCCGATCCCGAGCAGCCTGACCTGTGCGCCGGTGATGTCCGCGACCTGTTCGGGGGCGGTCATCATGCCGAGGTAGAGGCCGAACATGGTGATCAGGACGAGGTTGTTGAGGACCGGGGTCCACATCATCGCGCCGAACCGGTTCCGGGCGTTGAGGACTTGGCCGAAGATGCTGAACACGCCGTAGAAGAAGATCTGCGGGAGCAGGAAGCGTGCGAAGACCACGGTCAGCTCGAACGCGTCGTGCGTGGCGGGTGTGTCGTGCTGGTAGACGCTGACGATCTGAGGGGCAGCCCACGTGGCCAGCGCGGTCCCCACGCCGAGTATGCACAGCACCAGGGTGACCAGGCGTTGTTCAAAGGCGGCGCCGCCGTCGTGGTGTTCTGCTCGGGCCCGGACCAGTTGGGGGACCAGAACGGAGTTCAGCGCGCCGCCGATCAGCAGGAAGTAAAGACTGGTGGGCACCGTGTTGGCCTGGTTGTAGGTGGTGGCCAGCAGCCCGGTGCCCAGTGCGGCGGCCTGCAGCACCTGCCGTATCAGTCCGGTGGCGCGCGAAACTACCGTTCCTGCCGCCATCAGTGCGGACGAACGCAGCAGCCCTCCCCCGCCTTTGGCCTTCTTAGAGGTCGTTTCATCCTGTTGTTTCATCCCCGAATGCGCCTTTGGTGTGCTGGTGTCGGGTCGCGCCAGGAGATGGTGTTCTCGCTGGTGAGGCGGCGGGCCATGAGGTCGGTCATGGCGATGTGGATCATGGCTTCGGAGCGGGCGGGCAGGGTTTCGTAGTCGCGGGCCAGGCGGCGGTGGAGCATGAGCCAGCCGTAGGTCCGCTCGACTGCCCAGCGTTTCGGGATCGGGGTGAATCCCCTGGTCCCGGGCTTGCGTTGAGTGATTTCCATGTCGATGCCGAGGGTGGCTGCATGCTCGACGAGGTGCTGACGGTAGCCGCCGTCGACCCAGACCTTGCGTAGGCCGGGATGGCTGGCGGCGGCCTGGTCCAGGAGGGTTTTTCCGGCGGTGGAGTCCTGGACGCTGGCCGCGGTGACCAGCACCGCCAGCAGAAGGCCGAGGGTGTCGGTGATGATGCTGCGTTTGCGGCCCACGATCTTCTTGCCCGCATCGATGCCCTGGCTCCTGGCGGGGACACTGGTGGAAGTCTTGATGCTCTGCGCGTCGATCACGCAGGCCGAGGGATCGGGGCTCTTTCCTTCCTGCTGGCGCACCAACTCCCTCAGCAGACCGTTGAGCTGGGCGAAGACGCCGTCCTTTTGCCACCTGGCGAAGTAGCCGTAGACGCTCTGATGCGGTGGGAAGTCGTGCGGGAGATAGGCCCACTGGCAGCCGGTGCGATCCACGTAGAGGATCGCGTTCATGATCTCGCGCAGGTCATGCCTCGGGGGCCGGCCGAAGTCCAGAGCCCGGCCGCGACGCTCGAAGCGCCAGGCTGACAGCACCGGCTCAATCAACTCCCAGCGGGCATCGGACAGATCACTCGGATACGCACGACGTTCCGTCATGACCTGGACGTACTGCTGCCCGGGGGCGTGCGCCCAGGCGTGCATCCTGCCGCGTCGAAGCACGGTACAGACCTGGGCGTCCTGGAATGAGACGGGCGCAAGCAGACCTTCACCCCATGCGTCACACCACCAGCCTCACCGAGAAGAACCGCCTCCACAGACTCACCAGCAACACACCAAGAGGTGGAACAAACCAACTCAGAGTGTCGCACTCAAGATGAAAACGACCTCTTAGACACCGTTTCTTATGGCGTGATCGTTCGTTGGACCGCGTATGACGGATCTGGTTGAGCGGTTGGTGCCGGACGAGTTGTGGGTGCTGTTCCGGCGGGTGGTGCCGCCGACGGAGGTCATACGTCCGCAGGGTGGCGGTCGGCGTCGAGCGGGTGACCGCGAGGCATTGGCCGCGATCATCTTCGTGGCGACCTCGGGCTGCACCTGGCGGCAGTTGCCGCCGGTGTTCGGCCCGAGTTGGCAGACGGTCTACCGGCGCTTCGCCCAGTGGAGCCGGGCCCGGGTCTGGGCCCGGCTCCACCGCGTCGTCCTCGACGAACTCGGCGCCCGCGGGGAACTGGACTGGTCGCGCTGCGCGATCGACTCCGTCAGCATGCGCGCTGCAAAAGGGGGCCCCTGACGGGACCGAATCCGACCGACCGTGGCAAGTCTGGATCGAAAATCCACTTGATCACCGACCGGAACGGACTGCCGCTCTCGCTGGGCATTTCCGGCGCGAACATGCACGACAGCCTCGGCCTTGAACCACTCGTGCGGGGCATCCCGCCGATCCGGTCCAGGCGAGGACCTCGCCGACGGCGCCCCGGCAAACTCCACGCAGACAAGGGCTACGACTACGACCACCTGCGCCGCTGGCTCCGCAAACGCGGCATCCGCCACCGCATCGCCCGCAAGGGCATCGAGTCCTCAAAACGGCTCGGCCGCCATAGGTGGGTCGTCGAAAGGACCGTGTCCTGGCTCGCCGGCTGCCGTCGGCTCCACCGCCGATACGAGCGCAAGGCCGAACACTTCCTCGCCTTCGTCGGCATAGCCGCAGCCCTCATCTGCCACCGCCGCCTCGTCCGTACGGACGGGCAGGAGCAGTCAGTGTGAGGCTCCGACACTGCTGACCCAGACACCGAAGGGCTTGATATCCGGCTCGGTCTCGGTCTGCTCCGAGAAACTCTGCACGTCGTCAAGGTCCGACCAGGCGATGCAGCCCGGCTCGCTGTCGGACAGAAATCCCTCGACGACCGGACCGAGGGCGTCGGAAGCCACATAGGCACTACGGAACGGCAACGCATCCGGGGGCACAGAACCGGTCGAGCACCGAAGCTGCCCTGCCTGTTCGTCGTGCCACACGTAGAACGTCGCCACCCCGGGAAAACCCAGATCTCGAATGCGTCCCCGGATGGCAGCAGCAGTCCGCTCGAAGGCTGCCACCACCTCGGCGACCGACAACGAACTCCTATCCTCCTCCGCCGCACCCAGCGACCAGGTGTTGGTCTCCCATTCCACCCGCCGGTCAGCCGGCTCCAACGCCAGGGGCTCGTCCGCCACCTCGTCGATCCACGTCAACAGCACCACAGCAGTATCCCTGCACAGCTCGGCCCGAGAACCACCAAGAGAAACAACGTCTTATGGGCGGCGTGCCTCCGTCTTGTGCGTGACCGTTCTAATCGCTCGGACGACGTCTCCTCGATCATGGGCACAATCTACGATCCAGATCTCACCTGCGTGGAGGGGCCTCGCGTTTCGAGGGCTGCCGGGACCGCTACCGAACCACGCGGCTGCCCTGGGACCGTCGGTCGGCCTCATATCGCATCCCGCGAGCAGAGGTGGGGCCCGGCGTTCGGGGGGATGCCGCCGGGCCACACCGCACCTCGCCATCGCATGTGCGGACCCCAATTCCGCGTATCAACGACAGTTGGCGGTGTGCGAGGCCAAGCCACACTGCCCCAGAGCAGGCGCTTCCCCGAGCTGGTCACCAGCAGCTGAAGGAAGTATCGGCGGTCTGTTGCCCGAGCAGGACCCCGTTGAAGGTGGGGGCGTACGCAGACGGCTACCCCTCGGACGCCGACCTGCGCACCACGACCACCGGCTACGACTGGGTCAAGGGCCTGCCCACCAGCACCGTCACCGACCCGTCCGGGCTGGCGCTGAAGACCACCCCGTCGTACGACTCACAGGGCCGGGTCATCAAGACCACCCTGCCCAAGTCCTCCGGCTCGGACGCCGGCGCGACGGTGACGACGTACTACTCGGCCACCGGCAGTGGCGCCTGCAACGGCCGCCTCGACTGGGCCGACCTGGTCTGCAGCACAGGACCGGCCGGCGCGATCACAGGTGGCGGCTCCAACCCGACTCAGCTGCCCACCAAAACGATTGAGTACGACAGGTGGGGCAAACCTTCGAAGTCCATCGAGACAGCGAACTCGGTCACCCGCACCACTTCCACGATCTATGACCCCGCCGGACGCCCGAACCTGACGTCCGTCAGCGGCGGGGTGGGCACCGCCATATCGGACACCGCGACCACGTACGACCCGGACAGCGGGGACGTGGCCACCGTCACCTCCAACGGGCAGACCATCACCCACACCTACGACCAGCTCGGACGGGAGATCTCCTACAACGACGGCGCGGGCAACACCGCCGCCACCCAGTACGACGGCCTCGGCCGCGTGGTGAAGACCACCGACTCCGCACCCTCGACCACCACCTACACCTACGACATGTCCAAGGACCCGCGCGGTGTGGAGACCTCCCGCACCGACTCCGTGGTCGGTTCGTTCGCCGCGACCTACGACGCGGACGGCGGCCTGGTCACCGAGTCCCTGCCCGGCGGCTACACCCTGAGCGTCGGCCAGGACGAGACCGGCGCCGAGATCTCCCGGGTCTACACCCGGGACAGCGACAACACCGTCGTCGCCTCCGACACCACGGACGAAAGCGTCCAGGGTCAGGTCGTGGCCGACGCCGACACCGCGGGCCAGACCCGGGCGCGCAGCTACGGCTACGACGTGGCCGGACGCCTCACCAGAGCGGACGACACCGATCCGACGGGGGCCTGTACCCGCCGCGACTACACCTTCGATAACAACACCAACCGCACCGCCCTCGCCACCGCCATCAGCGACATCGGCGCGGCCTGCACCTCCACCGGCGCCACCACCACCTCCTACACCTACGACAGCGCAGACCGACTGACTGCCACCGGCTCGGTCTACGACGCCTTCGGCCGCACCACCACCCAGGCATCCGGCGCAACGATCGGCTACTACGCCAACGACCTCGTCCGACAGCAAACCTCCGGCACCAGTCGGCGGACCTGGACCCTGGACGCGGCCAGCCGACTTGCCGCCTGGACAACTGAATCCAACAGCAGCGGCACCTGGACCCAGAACGGCGCCAAAACGAACCACTATGGAGGCGACACCGACAGCCCTGACTGGGTGCAAGAGACCGGGACCTCTCTCACCCGAAATGTCCAGGGCCCAAGCGGTGACTTGGACGCCATAACCAGTGCCACCGACAGCGTGGTTCTCCAGCTGACGGGGCTGATGCAGGGTTGGGTGACAGGTTGACCTGCCCCAGGTCCTGGGTTCCAGTTCTGGTGGCTAACTGACAGTCCTTCACGGAAGGCTGGCAGTCATGCCTCGCCCTTATCCTCCGGAGTTCCGGGCACGTGCCATCGCGCTGGTTCGCGCCGGCAAGCAGGCCAAACAGACCGCGGTCGAGCTCGGCATCCATCCGGTCACGTTGTCGAAGTGGTTACGGCAAGACGACATCGACAACGGGCGGCGACCGGCGAGCTTTCACACGTCTCCTCGGCTCTGCGGTTCAGGCTGGCGAAGGAAGACGATGCGGTGGTCCGGGTGAGCTTGATCCTGGCGGTCGCCCAACTCGCCCGCGAACACCAGGATGACCACGCGCCCAGGTGGGCCCGGGGCCTCTGGTCGGATCCCGGGCGACCGCCCGAGGTCCGCATCGGCGCCGGCCTGGCTTGGCTGTGCCTGGTCACCGACCCCGCCCCCGACGAGCTGCGCACCCTCCTCACCGACCCCGGCACTCGTCAATACGACGACCTGCTCCAGCCGGTGCCATGGCTCACCTGGGTCGACTCCACCGGCGTCGGGCTGTGCAGCTGCATCGATGAAATGCTCACGGGGAACATCCCCGGAAGAGTGCTTGATGGTCCTCCACTGTGGGGTGGAGGACCATCAAGCTGAAGCCCGCAGCGGTCAGCCGGCCTTGGCGGGTGCTTCGGCCCGCGCCCGGGTGCTGGCAAGGCGGTAGGAGTCGGTGCCGGTCTCGATGATGGTGCCTTTGAAGGTGAGGCGGTCGACGATGGCCGTGCAGAGGCGGGGGTCGGTGAAGGTCTTGGTCCAGTCGCCGAACGACTGATCGTCCGGGTCCTTGACCCGATCCGGCGCCGCCCGTCGTGCCGGTCCCACTGCTCGACCAGCTCGTTCAGCTCCACCAGCAACTCGACCTCCGGCACCGGAACGAAGTGGTTGCGCCGGTCGTAGCCGATCTGACCCTCGACGCCGCCCTTCTCGTGGGCGCCCTCGATGCCGGGCTGGCAGTAGAAGCTCTCGATGCCGATCCTCCGTGAGTTCAGGAAATCCGAAGGCTCTGAATCGCGAACTCAGGGACGCGAAGACGACTCTGCTGCGTAAGAAGCGTCGGTTGAGACGGCGGAGGACGGGTACTGCGTGCACCGAGTCGATGGCTTCTGGGATGATGGGCTGCTGCATTCCTTCCCCCGCGAGGTGGTCTTTTGAAGAAGGTGGCACTGCGTCCCTACGCACTGTTGCCTCGGCAGTACGACGACCGGAGGGTCCTGGCTTCCACGGTGGATGCGTGGGGAAGGGCACTGTGGTTGATCTGCCCCGATGCGGTCTTCTCGCCGAACCCGTACGGGAAAGCCCGACCTCAGCCCCGGAGTCTGCCTTTCGACGCTCTCGTTGTCGTCAACGAAGCGGGAGAAGTGCAGGAGCGGGTCTTGCGAGGCGTGGCCTTGACGCCGTACCGCCTTGACGCTCTGCCCAATGGCCGTCTGGTCTTGCAGGGGAGCGGTTCCGCCGGGGAGCGCAACGCTCAGATCTTCGGTCGTGATGACCGTCCCCGCCGCAACTTCGTTATGGGTGCTGCAGTGGAGTTCATGATGGCGGACCGTCGGAACAACCTCTGGAGTGCCTACTACGACGAAGGGGTCTACGTCGATCCCATCAGCGCGGCCGGCCTGGCCCGATGGGACAGCGGA
The DNA here is from genome assembly GCF_055567635.1 of Streptomyces sp. NPDC026500. Taxonomy (NCBI): domain Bacteria; kingdom Bacillati; phylum Actinomycetota; class Actinomycetes; order Kitasatosporales; family Streptomycetaceae; genus Streptomyces; species Streptomyces sp. NPDC026500. Next base: position 57,878 of record NZ_JBVHQB010000038.1, read on the forward strand.
GGCAACCACCTGTGGGGGTATTGGCCTCCCCAGGGTGTCGCGCACATCGACACGGTCTACGCTCTCAACGTCGCCGACTCAGCTGCCTGGGCCGTCTACTGGCCCTCTTTCCCGCTGCTCGAGGCGCAGGCCAACGGGCGGCTTAGCGTGCGGAAGAACCCAGTGGGATCCCCTCTTGGCTTGGCGGTTCAGGGCGACCAGGTTCTCTTTCTGGGCGGTGGTCCCCGTGATTCCGATCGAAGGGACAGGCTGCACTACTGCAGCATGACCCCCAGTGAAGCCATCGTGGTCTCGGAAGCGGTGCTCACGATGCCCAACGGATCACCACTCCAAGGGTATGCACGCCCTGTAGGCCGAGGCCGGTTTCTCTACCTGCGTGGCCGGTCTGCCAAGCAGTGGTATGTGCTGAGCCTGTAGGCAGGGTGGCGGCTGGTGGAGAAGAGAGCAAAAAAAATGGCTCAAGATCAGTGGGTGTTCGGCGCCTGCTTTGCTTCCGATTCGGCTACTGCGTTGGTGTAGCGGAGGCTGGCCTTGGCACCGAGGGAGAAGACGTGTGCGAGGTGGAGGGGGTCGGCGCCGTTGGCGAGGGCTTCTTCGAGGATGCGGTCCTGCCTCAGCTGGTCGACGCTCACGGGCAATTCTTTGACCAGTTTGTCCATCCAGAACGTGCCCACCGACGTCGTCGTGGTGGCGGTGTTCCTGGTGATCAGCAGATGTGGGTTGGTTCTGTTCGGCCATCGGCGCTGACGGTAAGCGAGGTACTCGCTGATCGCCTCGGTGGTGGGGGCCTCCCCCTGAGTGGTGGACACGCTGATACTGGATCTGCTTGATCCGGAGGAAGCGAGAAGACCGCCGATGGCGATGAAGGACTACTCGGA
>NZ_JBVHQB010000039.1:0-52380 GCF_055567635.1 Streptomyces sp. NPDC026500
CAGCCCCAACGAATACGAACGCCGACACCACACCGCTAAACTCACGCTCGCCGCGTGATCAATAACCGCGTGCCCACCTTCACGGGGGAAGGCCCGCGCTCTCAACCAGCAAGGCTGACCACGACCTGGCACCTCCCAAGTCACCGCGGGAAGCATCCTGGCTGCCCATGGCCCAGGGCAAGAAGCGGGAGGTACCCCCACCCCGACCTGAAGGCCGGGGCATCCTCGGAGGAACCCGGTGAATCCCTCGTTCCAGCGATCCCGCTACACCTGTTGCAATCGCTACAGTGAGCCGTACCGGCGCTGAGCTGTGCGAACGCTCCATATGTACGCCAATGCCACACGGGCAGCCCCAGAGAAGCCCCTGTGCCAGTGGTGCATGGCCCCCGTCCAGGAGAACTGGGGCTCCGCCGTCCGCTTCACCAGCACCCGCCCATAGGCGCCTGCTGCGACACAGCCGGCAGTCGGGCCGTACATGTCGGCGGCCGCTGCGCCGCCGACAGACGAGGCGCCCGTCCCCGCGACCAAGCACGCCGACTCCACTGCGGGCGGGCGGGCCCGCGGGCGCTGCAAGCCCGACAGCCACCTGCGCATCCTCGACTGACACCAACCAGAGCCGATGCCACCTCCCCGTTCAGCGGCAAGGCCTCGCCGCGCTCGGGCCTGCGACTGCTCCTAGGCTGAAGGCCTCGGGGCTTGTCACGGAGGTCTCCTATGCCCCGAACCATCTGGTCCGGCGCCATCTCATTCGGCCTGGTCACCGTGCCGATCCACGTGGTCAGTGCCCGGGAGGACCACAGCATCCACTTCCACCAGGTGCATCTGGAGGACATGGGCCGGGTGCGGAGCCGCAAGATCTGCGAGCTCGAGGACCGTGAGGTCGCGCAGTCCGAGATCGGCAAGGGCTACCAGTGGGGCAAGGACACGATCATTCCGGTGCTCGACGAGGAGTTGCGGGAGATTCCGCTGCCCACGGCGAAAGCCATCGAGATCGAGGCGTTCGTGCCCCTGGAGTCCATCGACCCGATCCAGATCGGGGAGGGCTACTACCTGGAGCCCGACGGTCAGGTGGCGGCCAAGCCCTACACGCTCCTGAGGCGGGCCCTGGAGCGCTCATCGAAGGTGGCCGTGGCGAAGTACGCCTGGAGCGGCCGTGAGCGCCTGGGCCTGCTTCGGGTCCGCGACAACGTCATCGTTCTGCACGCGATGCGCTGGTCCGACGAGATCCGCGACCCCGGCGAGCTGAAACCGGACGAGGTGGAGCTCACCGATGACGAGATCGCCCAGGCGGAGCAGCTCATCGACCGGCTGACCCGCGACGACCTTCAAGGTGAGGAGTTCACCGACCGGTACACGGAAGCGGTGGAGCAGCTCATCGACGCCAAACGGGAGAACCGCGAACCGCCCAGGGCTGAGGAGCCCGAGGCGCCGGCGCAAGTCGTCGACCTGATGGCCGCGCTCAAGGAGTCCGTGGCCAAGGCCCGCGAGTCCCGAGGAGAAGACGCCACCGTCCACGACCTGCCCAAGAAGAAGACCGCAGCCAAAAAGACGACGACCACAAAGACGGCAAAGAAGCAGCCCGCCAAGAAAGCAGCCAAGAAGACGACAGCACGCAAACCGCGGCGCAGCGCCTGAACCTGCTCACTGCTCGGTCTCCAGCAGCGTCTCGCTAGCTTGGGCTGGCCCGCGTGGGCGCGCGAGCAGGCCGCCACTGCCTGGCGCGCCCGGGCAGTTGTTCGTCAAGCTCACAACAAGAACGTGATCATGAGGCAGGCTGTCGGAATGTCCCAATCGTCGCCGCCGTGGGCCAGCGATCCCTGCGGTTCGCCGGTTCGGAGCGAACAACAGTCTCTTTCTGGCATTCGGCACCGCGCGTCACAGACCGGCGTGTCGCCAAGGCTGCGCGCCGCACGGGCTAAAGCCAACGTGCGGCGTCCTTGCACGGGAGGCACTCTGGAAGTGACCTGCCCGGACGCGGACGCCCGGCCTGCGGAACTGCTCTGCCCGCGCCGGAAGCGACGCATGGAAGGTGGCCATGGCACCGGATGACGCGCTGCTCGTCATCGACACAGCGGGTCTCATCGTCGGGTGGAGCCAGGAGGCCAGGTCTCTGTTCGAGCGTGGCACGTGCCTCACCATCGGCCGTCCCGTCGTGGAGCTGTTGCCCGCAGCATGGACCCTGGCTGGCGCCGGGCCCAGCGGCCGTTCTGCCACGATGGCGGCGATCCCTGGGCTCGTGGTGCGGCCCGTGACGTTGCGTGATGGCCGCTCGGGTTGGGGCGTCCACCTGCTCCGCTCGGAGGACGAGGATGCACGGGATCAGGCATTGCTGAAGGCGTTGTTCACCCAGTCGCCCATCGGGATGCAAGTGCTGGATCCCGATCTGCGCGTTCTGCGGGTGAACACAGCGGCATCGGGGATGAGCGCATCCGAGCCCGCAGACGTGCTCGGCCGCCGCCTCATCGACGTGCTCCAGCTGTCCGACCCTGAAGAGGTTGTGGCGATGGTGCACGACGTGCTCGCCACCGGCCAACCCGCGCTGGACAGGCTCGTACGCAGCCGCCCACCCAACGACCCCGCTCACGAGCACGTGTACTCCGCCTCCGTGTTCCGGCTCCAAGACGCCGACGGCCGGGTGCTGGGCGTATCCACGGCGGTGGTGGACGTCACCGTCCGCGAGCGGGTCCTCGCCCGCGCCCGCGTCCTCAACGAGGTGCGAGAACGGATGGGGCATACGCTCGAGCTGGACACCACCTGCGGCGAACTCGTCGACATCCTCGTCCCCGCCTTCGCCGACGCCGCGGAGGTCGACCTGTTCGACCCCGTGGTCCGGGGGGAAGACCCGCCGTCGGCACCCGTCGGACCCGGCATACCCCTGCGGCGGATGTCCTTCGCCTCGGCGGACCTTCAACAGAACTCACTGGGCAGCGGCACGGGCCCGTTCAGGTTTCCTGCAGCGTGGCTTCATGCCCTGACCGACACACGACCCCATCTGATCACATATCAGTCGGACGAAACCCCCGACCACCATCCACAGATGTTCCGCGCGCCACGCCCGCCGGGCTCACACTCTGCCATCGTCACCCCGATGACGCTGAGGAACGGCGTACTGGGAGTACTGAGTCTCTACCGTTCCCCCGACCGCGACCCGTTCGTGGACGAGGACCTCGACCTCGCGCTGGACGTCGCCGCACGAACCTCGCTGCACATCGACAACGCGCGCCGCTACGCCCGAGAACACACCATCGCCCTCACGCTCCAGCGCCGCCTCCTGACCCAGCTCCCAGCGCCGCAGGCAGCCGTGGAGAGCGCCCACTTCCACCATTCCGTCGATGCCGGCGGCGGCTGGTTCGACGTCTTTGCGCTGTCCGGCGCGCGCATCGCCCTCACCGTGGGCCGCGTCTCCGGCACAGGCATCCACGCCGCCATGGCGATGGGCCAGCTGCGCACCGCCATCCACACCCTGGCATCACTCGACCTGGAACCTGACGAACTGCTCGCCCGCCTCAACGGGACCGTGGCCCGACTTGCCGCCGAACGCGCCGGCCTGCCGACCAGCGACCCTCTGCGGAGCCAGGCACTGACCGCCGACTGCCTCTACGGGATCTACGATCCCCTGACCCTGAGCTGCACCATCGCCCTCGCCGGCGGTCCGCAACCGGTACTCGCCTACCCCCACGGGATTGCGGAGACAGCCGACGTTCCCGCCGCTCCCCCACTGGGCGGCGGCGAAGACACGTTCGCCAGCACCCGTCTGGAACTCCCCGAGGGAAGCATCATCGCTCTCTACACCGACACGTTCCTCCCCACGAGCGAGGCAGAAAGGAAGGCCGGCCAGGACCGTCTGCAGCAGATCCTCGCCCAATGCACGCACCCCCTGAGCGACCTGCGCGACGAGGCCGTGCACACCGTCCCAGCCCCCTCCCCCGGCACCGACGCGGTGCTGCTCCTCGTGCGGACCCAGACACTCCAACCCAGCCTCGTCGTCACCTGGGATCTACCGGCAGAGCCCGCGGCCATCGCCACCGCCCGAGCCCGCACGCGGCGTCAGCTGACCAAATGGAACCTCGACGAACTCTCGCTCACCACGGAGCTCATCGTCAGCGAACTGGCCACCAACGCCGTCCGCTACGGCACCCCTCCCATCACCCTCCGCCTGATCAATGGCGGCCGTACTCTCACCTTCGAGGTCAGCGACTCCAGCCCCGTCTCACCACACCTTCGCCATGCCCAGACCAGCGACGAGGGCGGACGCGGCCTTTTCATCTGCGCCGAACTCGCACAGAACTGGGGCGTCCGCTTCGGCGAGAGCAGCAAGACCATCTGGACGGAGCAGGAATGCCCCCGCCCGGCATAAGACACGCTCCCCCTCGCCTCCGAAGGCGTCCCTGCTTCTCCGCTTTCTCCGCCGCCCCCATCTGAAGACGATCTGGTGGCCGCCGCCCACCACTCCCTTGGTAAAGGCTCTCCTGCAGTTCTGACCGGCCGGGGTCGAGAACGGACCTGTAGGGGACGGGTCCGGGCCGCCTACCGAGGGGGCTGCGGCTTGCGATGCCTGCCGCTTCCGCTACCGAGAAACTTGGGGGCCAGCCCCTTGGGCTGCTCCGCCTCTCCAGCAGCCTCCGGGTACAGGAGGTGCTTCGCATCGTCCAAGTTCGCCGCGAACCCGTAGGGCTCCCAGGAGTGTCCATTCCACCGTTCGATGGCGCGCGGTGCGTCAGGGTTCACGTGCGCGCCTCTGGGGCCATTACCGGGAGCGATGGGGACGGCACGGAGTCGGCCGATCTTCGCGTCGCGGCGCTCGGCCCAATCCGACAGCGGTTCGTCATCCATCTGGCGTTCCTCACGGTGACGGTGGTTCTCCCGGAATGCTCAAGATCGTTCTTGCTCAATTGAGCAAGAACGATCTTGAGAGGTTCTACTTCCAGTTGTGCTCTACCAGCGTTCCCGCGTCATCGAGGTAGCCGCGCAGTCCGGCCTCGGGGTACTCGATGAGGTCTTCGGGCAGGTCGTGCACGGTGAACCATTCGAGGGCCATGCACTTCGCCGGCTCCCGGTTGACGGGAGTGCCGGTCCACTGGGTGGCCTCGAAGAAGAAGCCGATGCGGCTGATCTCCTTGCTCTGCTGGTGGTGCACGACCTGGACGAGCCGCAGGTGCGCGGGGTCGACCTCGAGGCCGGTCTCCTCGGACAGCTCCCGCGCCGCGCCGTGGCTGAGTTCCTCACCCTGGTCGAGCTTTCCTGACGGCATGTGCCAACGCCCGTGCCCGTATGGACCGCCTCGCTGGGAAAAGGGATCTTGTCGCCGTCGCGGACGATCACGTGGGTGTCGATGACGGGCTGTGCGGGTTCGCTACTTCGCTACTCATGATTCCCGAGGGGGTGGGAGGGCCTGTGAGAGCACCGACGGTAGCCGTCGGTCCGTGATCGCATCAGCAATTCGGCCGGCTACCCCCGATGGAGTGGTGGTCGACGAATCAAGTCGCTGTACATCGACACCGCGCTCTTCGAGGGCCGCCGCGGCCTCTTCATAGAAGGGCAGCTCCTTGGCTGGCCCGGTGCAACGCGGCGATCGTCGTCGCCTTCCCGACGCCCTTATAGCCACCGGAGTCACCCCCTCACAGTGTCGCCCGCTCCAGCGGGTCCTCACTGCGCGCCAGTTCACGGCGGACGCGCATGAAGGGGCGGGGGCGGTCGACCGCGCGCACCGCTGTCGTCCGGCCGGCACGCTCGCAGACGGCGAGGAAGCCGCCCTCGGCCGGTCCGCCGTCCTCGAGGGCTCCCTCGACGATCCGGACAGTGTCCGATTCCTGTCGTCGGCCCGCGAACTGCCGTCGACGGTGACGAAGAATCCACGGGTCACGCAGCGGCCTCCGGGGTCGGCTGGTTCCGCTCGTGCTGCGCGCGAGAGCGGCGTCGAGCCGGTCCGGGGGCTGATGAAGCCCACCAGGAGCGGGGCCGTATCGGAGGTCAGCGCCGGTGCTGCCGGTGCATGTTCCAGACCCGGGCCGCGGCCTGCATCGGCTGCGCCCATTCGTCAGGGTGTTGTTCCGCGATGGAGTCCCACAAGCGCTGTTGAATGCGGGCGAAGACGTCAAGCCCGGCGGGCGGGGCGAGCTTCCACGCCGGATGCGCGGCGGCCACGTCTTCGGCCTGCTTCGCGGTGTGGCCGTAAGCCATCAGCCACAGTAGCCACAGCGCGGGGTCGATCCACGCCGCGCCGGTCGATGCCCACCCCCAGTCGACGAACAGGGCGCCTGCCTCCGTGACGAGGACGTTGTGCGGGTTCCACTCTGTATGAAGCAGGCTGGGTGGATTCAACTGGTCGTCGCAACACCCTGATCTCGGAGGTGTGCGACGTGGCTACGGCGGACTGGAGTTTGAAGACCAGCGATGCCCCGGCGGGGCGGCGTCGGCAGTGGCGCGCTGACCGTGCGTTGCGGCCGGCGATGCGTTCGCCGGGGCGGCCTGATCCGTCTCGGGTCGTGCAGCGCCAGTTCTGGCGACTGATCGCCACGGGGGTCACGACGGTGGAGGCGTCGTTGGCGGTCGGCGTGTCGTGGCCGGTGGGTGCGAGGTGGTTTCGTCACGCTGGCGGCATGCCTCCGATCTCGTTGGCCGAGCCCTCGGGCCGGTACCTCACGTTCGAAGAGCGCGAGGAGATCGCGATCCTCATGGCGATGAGTAAGGGCGTGCGTGAGATCGCCCGCGCCCTGGGGCGAGACCCGGGCAGCAAAGAGCCAACCCCATCGGCATCTGTCACTGTCGCACCGTCACCGGGTCGACGTCTCCAACGATGGCATTGACGCGAAGAAACTCGCCGCGGCCTTCAGGATCTCGTTGGCCCGCTTCAGTTCGGCGTTCTCCTTCTTCAACGCCTTGAGCTGGGCGGACTCCTCCGTCGTCGTCCCCGGACGTGTCCCCGCATCGATCTCGTGCTGCTTCACCCAGTTCCGCAGCGTCTCGCGGGAGCCGATGCCGAGCTTCTCGGCCACCGCCTGCAGGGCGGCCGTCTCGTTCGGGTAGTCGTCGCCTACCTCGGCGACCATGCGCACCGCGCGACGGCGGAGCTCAAGCGGGTATCGGGAAGGTCGTGCCATGACTCGATCCTTTCATGAAATCGAGTCTCCATTCGAACCGGGGCGGTTCAGTCTTCTGGTGGCTGCCGCGGTCGGCCGAGGCTGGCCGCTGAAGGGGGACCGAACAACGGTTGGACGTCCCAGGGTCGGCACACAGCGACTCAACCGAATGTCAATTCTCCGAGGGAATCCGGGCGGCAATCTCACGGACCAACCGGTCGGCCTCGGCGGACACTGCCCCCCTTCTCACACGACCATGAGCAGCAGGCGGAGCACGTCGTGCGCCTCCTCGAGCTTGTGGCCGGGCGACCGCCTGGGGAACGGCCGGGCCCTACGGCCCGGCTCCAACAGGCGAACGACTGCAGGTCGGTGCCGTCACATTCCCCGCGGTGGCCCGTACCGGGTCTCCGGGCGCTCTCCCAGGTCCATGGGCAGCGCCCGCAGAGCTACGGGCCCGGGGTAGAAGGCAGAACCTCCCGGTCCTGTCACTTCTTCGCCAATGAGCCAGAGGTAGAGCCACTGCGCGAATGTGAACGAGTATTCGAAGAACTCTCCCTCGCCGTTCTCGACGAAAAGCAAGCCCGCACCACCATTCCCGGTGGGCGCATAAAAGATCGTCTCTCCTCGGTCGGTGCTCGCGATTGGAATGAGACCGTCCGGGCCGCCGAAGACCAAGTAAGTCAGTCCAAGCGAGTGTCGAGGATCACCTTCGATCTCCCTCCCAGCCCAATCGATCCGCGACCAGTCCTGCGCCGTACTATGCATCCACTCACCGAGATTGAATCGCTCGGTAGCCGGATGGCTCAGATACAGATGGCCGTTGATATGGACGGGAGCGTAGGCGTCGACGATCACTTTATAGTCGGCCGGGAGCGGGACCCCCAGATCACCTTCAAGCCTGAGCCAAGCCTGGGGGTCCCGGTACCGCTGCGACGGCTCACCGAGCATTTGCAGCACGCGGTCAAGATGGTTTTCCCTCATACCGGTCAACGCCTTCTACAGTCGGCGCTGCCGCGGGTGGTCCCCCCAGTAGGCAATTGAGTGATCACACAGTGTTTCATGGTTCCGTCTTCCACAATTCCGTAGTTGTATTCAATTTCCGTGGGGATGCCACTACCGCTGTTCCCGTAATGCGGTGTCACAGAGATCTCCAGGTGTTTGCCTGATTTGATGGCATCCCTGATATCTGCCTCTACCGTGTAATTAATGTATGGGGTGTTCGTTTTTTCGTACTCTGCGACCAAATTCCGCAGATCGATCCCGGACCCGCTCGCTGCAGCGGGGATCAGGTGACCATTAGCAGCCTTGTGCCCCTGATGCTCGATCTCTCTCATCCCGGGAGGCTGCGTGGAGTCGTTGGTGTTGGTCCCTGCTAGCTTCCGGCCCTTGTTGTAGTCGCTGTAGTCGAGCAGGCCGTACACTCCGGTCGCTCGGCACTGGTCGCTCTGCTCAAAAGTGTCGTAGTAGCGCTCACGAGGCAAGTACACCGCGTGTCCCGTCGCGCTCACGCCGGGGCCGACATCGCACCGATTGTCATCTCGTGTGCGGCCGTTGTTCTTTCCTCCGGGGTTGTTCGTCGGCACAGGCAGGGTTTCCAGGCTGTCGCCCGGCCTGTAATCGTCATCGTCGCTGAGGTCCAGCATCCTAAGGGCGCCGAAAATCAGCTGCCAGCCGTCGCCGGGCTTGTAGCCCCCGTTCTTGGGATCCCAATCCACCTTCGGTGCCGGTCGAGTGGGTGCGGGTTCGGGGTTCTTGCCGTTGTTGGGGTTCTGGTCGATCGGAGGCCGCGGCGGAACGACGACGTGTGGCACGGTGCCGGCACTGCTGCATGCGTATACGCAGCTGCGGATGCCCGATCCGGTGTCGACGAGTGCGGAGCTCCCCTGCCAACCGAAGTTGTCGGCCTGCGCAGCGATCCCGCCCGCGGAACCCGCGAAGGGGTTGGGGAAGGAGTAGGAGCCGCCGTAACTGCCTGTCGTCGTTCCTCCTGTCGACCGTGTTGCCTGGTCGATGACAGTGAGGAGGCCGCCGATGGCCGCCGTGATCCCGAATCCCTTGCCCAGGGCTTGGCCAGCGCCCGCGCCACTCCAGCCGCCAGCCGCAAGTCCTCCTCCGGAATCACGATAGGTGATGTGCCCAGTCGGGTCTGTTCCGCGAAGGGGGCTGCTGCCTACGTAGTTGTAACGGTTGGCCTCTCCCGAGGGAACTGGGTCGAGTTGCCAAGTGTCGCGCGAGGTGAAGGAGCCGGTCCCTGGTTGGTACCAGCGGGCCGACATGTTGACGCCGCCGCTTGTGGGGTCGGTCCAGCCGGACTGGTAGCCGAGGGCAGGAGTGGTGCCGGTGGCAGCGGTCTCCATACCAAAGGGGGCGTAGGAGGTCGAGCCGCTGACTTGCGTGGCGTCGGTGGTGAGGCCGGCGACGAGGTCGGTGTGCTGGTCGGTCAGGGCCCACTGCTTGGTAGTTCCGGTGGACAAAGAGAGCAGGCTGCCGTCGGGGGTGCGGTTGTACTTTGTGGTGCCGTCGTTGGCGAGGTTGTTGGAGCCCCCGTCGTAGGTAAATGTTGTACTGCCGCGTTGTTGAATTCTGTCGAGCGAGTCGTAGGCGTACGTCGTACTGCCGTCGCCGATCTTGCGGTCGAAGGCATCGTAGGTCGTGCTGGGTGCGCTGCCAGCTGAGGAGGCGGTCAGTGTGCCCCGTGCACTGTAGGTGAACTGTGATGTGCCGTCCGTCAGTTGCCGGTTTCGGGCGTCGAACGTCGCGGAAACGGAACCGGCCTTCGTGCGGTTACCGGCGGCATCCCATTCGTACGATGTCGCGCTGCCATCCTTCGTCCAGGCTTTCAAACGCTCGGCGTAGTCGTAGCTGTAGGTGTTGTTGCCGGCTCCTGTCGTGCCCGTTGTCTTCTTGGAGGTCAGGTTGTCATCAAGGTCGTAGCCGTATGTGATCGAGGCAGTGGTGACAGTGCCGTCGGGGCTGGTGACGTTGTCGCTCTCGAGACGGCCAAGGTTGTCATAGGCGTAGGTGCGCTTGGCTGTAACGGTGGAGGCTGTGGTGCCGTACTGCGCGAGGCTCAAGCGTCCGGCGGCATCGAAGTCGTACCAGATGCCGTTGTTGGTGATGGAGTCCCATGCCCAGTCGATGCGTCCGGCGCTGTCGTAGCCGTAGTTGGTGGTACCCGCCGTCGTCTGGCGCAGTGTCATTTTGCCATCAGCGTTGTAGGCGTAGCTCGAGGCACCGGTCGGCCCGTCTGCGGTCAACAGCTGGCCACGGTCGTTGTACGTAAAGGTGTTGCGGGTCAACCCATCAGCTGTGCCGGCTGAAGTGAGATGCCCTGCAAGGTCGTACGCCAAGGACCGGTCGGTGGTCTCGGCCTCCGCGCCGGTTCCGGTCTCGTGCGTGAGGCGGCCGAGGGCGTCGTAGGTGCGATCGCGCTCAATCCCGCCAGGCAGCAGATCGGTGACTGCCTGTCCGGCCTGGTCGTACAGGGTCGTCCAGGTGCGATCCGCGGTTGCGGGGTGTGCTGTGGTGGAAGGCTCCACGGTGGATTCGGGCAAGGCCCAGCTGTTGAAGGTGTAGACGGTCTTGTTGCCGCGTCCGTCGGTGAGTCGAGTGCGGTTGCCAGCTGCGTCGTAGCCGAAGGTGGTCGTGATCGACTCGCTGCCAGAGACCGGTTCGACCTGTGTCGTCATATGCCCCAGTGCGTCGTAGGCGAAGGTGGTACGCGCATTGGTCTGGGGAGAGATGACGGCCGTGCGGTTGCCATCAGCGTCGAACTCAGCGGCTGCCGTACGAAGAGCGGTAGTACCGGTGCCGTAGTCGGTGGTGGCCGTGACGTTGCCCAGCGCGTCGTAGGCGGTAGTCGTTCGGAGATTTGTAGCGTCGATGCTCTCGACTCGGCGGCCGAGGCCGTCGTAGCTCTGCCGTGTTGTGCCGGAGGGGCTGGTGAGGGTGTTGACCTCGCCTGCCGGGTTGAAGGTGCCCGTTGTGGTGTTGCCACCTGGGGTCGTTGATGCGGTCTGATTGTTCGCATCGTCCCAGGTGTAACGGCTGGTCAGGTTGGTGGGGCTGGGATAGCGCTCGACCGTGGTCGCGGTGAGCTGTCGGCCGAGCTCGTCGTAGGTGGCTTCGGTTCGGGCGCCTGTCGGGTCGGTGACTGCGAGCTGAAGTCCGGTGGGGGTCCATGCGGTGCGGGTGACGCCGCCGCCGTCGATGCTCGTGGCGGGGCCGAGGAGCAGGTCTGGATCGCTGTTCGTCAGCAGGGCGGTAGCGGCGTCGGCGGCGGGGTCTGTCTTGGTGGTCTGCTGGCCGAACTGGTCATAGCCGTAGCGGGTGATGTGGCCCAGCGGATCGGTGACGGTCTGTGGAAGCCCGAGCGGGCTGTAGCTGGTCCGGACGGTAGCGGACAGCGCAGCTGTGGCCCCTGGTGGGGTGTAGTCCGGCAGTGTTACAGCGACCGGCCGACCCAGCCGGTCGGTCTCTGTGCGAGTGATCTTCCCGCGGGGGTCCTTTGTTTCGGTGGCCTCGCCGAAGGCGTTGTAGCCGGTCAGCGTTGCCGGCTTGGCCGGGGCGGGTGTGGCCCCGTTCTCTTCGACCTGCATCGACGGCGCGGTCTCCTGCACGGGCCGGCCGAGCGCGTCGTACCGGTATGTCGTGGTGTAGGCGGACGGATCGGCACCGGTTACATTGCCGCGGGGGCTGACTTTAGTCAGGGGCAGGCTGCGGTCGTCGTAGGTGGCTGTGGTGGTGTGGGTGCTGGTGCCGTCGGTGATCGTCTGCTTGGTGACGTTGCCGGCCGGGTCGTATTCGGCTGTTGTTGTGAGCTTCTTGGTGCTGGTGATCGACTGCGTCTGTTCCTTGACTCGGTCGTCGTCGTCGTAGGTGAAGGTGTTGGTGCGGTTGAGGCCGTCGGGGTCCAGGACACTGGTCTTGGTGCGTCCGAGGGCATCCACGGTGAACGTCTGTGTGGCCGTGCCTCCGCCGGTAACCTGCTTGGCCGACTGTCCTGCGGGGTTGTAGGTGTTGGATTCCAGCACGATGTCGTGCTTGGTGCCGTCGGGCTGTGTCACCTGTTGGGCGGTGGTGGTGGCGGCCAGCCCGTCGTCGAAGTAGGTGTATGCGGTGGTGGCGCCCATGGCGTCGCTCGTGGAGGCGAGACGGCCGGCGGGATCGTAGGCATTGGACACCACGGTGAGGTCTCTTGTGGTGCCCGAAGGGTCGCCCGTCCAGTTGTTGAGGACGGTTGAGGCGTGCTGGCCGCGCGCCGTGTAGGTATAGGTGAAGTGGGTGCCTGCGGGGTCCGTCATGCCGGTGACGCGGCCCAGCTCGTCGTGTTCGAGCGTGGTGGTGTTCTGTTCGGCATCGGTGACGCTGTCGTTCAGGCCGTACGCGTTGTAGTGGTACGTGGCGCCGCGTTCGGGGTCGCCACCGGTGGTGTCCTTCGTCGACTCGGTCAGCATGTTGCCGTCGTCGTCGTAGGCGCGGGTGATTTGAGCGGTGTGAGTGGTGCCGGTGATTTCGTTCTTCACGGCTGCCCCGGTCTCGGTCACGAGGTGGGACGCCTTGTCGTAGCCGTAACTTGTAACCACGCCGCTCGGGACGGTATCGGAGACTTGGTTCTCGGACTTCTTGCGGCCCAGGCCGTCGTAGGTGTACGAGGTGACCAGCCCGGACGGTGCAGTGGCCTCCGCCATGTCGCCGTTGGCGTAGTACCGGTAGGACGTCCTTGCGCCGCCTGGCGTGGTCTGGGATGCCGCGAGGCCGGCTGGGGTCGTGCCGCCCCCGACCGCAGTCTCGGTACCAGCGGTGTACACGGTGGAGGCTGTGCTGTTGTCCGGACGGATTGTCGTGGTGGGCAGGCCCAGGCTGTTGTAGGAGTACGCGATACGGAACCGGTCGTCCTTGTAGTCGGTCGACCGCTGGTCGCGGTAGGTGAGTGGCTTGTCGTTGCGCGGATCCAGAGGGTCGCTGGCGTTGAGGTAGTACGAGGTGAAGCTCGTCCAGCACGAGTCGGCATCCTGGCAGGTCGTGCTGGACACGGCGTTGCCGCGTGCGTCGTGGCCCGTAACGGTGGTGTGGCCGTTCGGGTCGGTGACCGTGTGGAGGTTTCCGGCGTTGTCGTAGGCGTAGTCGGTGACCGCGCCGGATTCGTCGGTATGCGAGACCACACGCTGGCCATGCAGGGCGTCGTAGCTGGTGCTGCTCGTCTTCTGCCTGGGGTCGGTGACCGTCACGGTTGATGTCAGGCCGGAATCAGCGCCCTCGGCCTGGGCACGATAGTGAGCAGAGACCTGGTCGGCGGTCAGGGCACTTCGGTACAGAGCGACTTCGTCCAGATCACCTTGGAAGTAGTAGGTGTCCGAGGCGAGACCCATCCAACCTGAGCTTGCGTAGCCGCCACCAACGTAGGCGTAGGGACGCGACTGATCGACGATCGTGCCGGCAAGCGAGCCGACCTTGACCCCGTCGAGGTAGAGGGTCTGTGACGTGCTGGATCCGGAGAGCGCGACGTGATGCCACTCGTTGTCCGTGACAGTCTGCGTGGACACGATCGGTGTGGCACCTGAGACGCCGGACAGATAGAACTCGCCGCGGAGTTTGCCCGATCCGTCGATGTTCAGCGCAGGCCGCCAGGAGGTTGGCGTCTGGCCGATCGGCGCGTTCTGAAAACTCATCAGTACGGCGGACGCGGTGGAGGTACGGAACCACATCTCGGTCGACAGGTCAGTCGCGCCGGCGAGAACAGTGCCAGGGATTTGGATGTGACCGCTGTTGCCGAGGTGTACCGCGCGGTTGTCACCTGGCCCGAACACACCCGTTTGGTCCAGGGCGGACTGGTACACAGTGCCGCTGTCGCGGTGGAAGGTCGCGTCGAGGTCCGGGCCGCCGACCTCGCTGTGGAGGTCGGTGTCGTCGGCCTCGCCGATCCGCCAGTACGCGGCTGGAGCGTCCGCGATGACCACTCCCTGGTACTGATCGCCCGTGCCGCTGACCAGGGCTCTGCGTGCCTGGATGTGGCGGTTGGCCGTGTCTGTGTAGCCGGAGTACCGGGCGAACCACGGATAGGTCCAGGTGCTGCCGGTCTTGATGAAGGAAACCAGCGGCTTGTCGTAGAAGGCCGCTTCGTCGATCTGGCCGGTGAAGTTGCGGTAGCCGGACGGCTGGGAGTCCCAGCCAGGGGAGGAGTAGCCGCCGCCGATGAGGACGTGTGAATGGCGCACGGTCTCGACGCCGTCGCTCGACTGACTCTGATACTCGCCGTCCAGGAACAGAGCCTGGGCGCCCTCGTTCCCGGTCAGCAGGACGTGATGCCATTTGTCGTCGGTGACCGCGCCCTTGGACAAGATGCTGCTGGCGGTGGGCGCGAACCTTCCACGCAGTTTGCCGTCCGCATCAATCAGCAGCATCGGCCGCCAGCTGGTTGGCGTATCTCCGAATTCGGCATTCTGATTGGTAACCAACACTCCTGGATCCGTCGTCTTGAACCACAGCTCAACCGACATCGCAGTGGCAGTCCCCAGCGACTCGACCGGGACGTCGACTGCGCCCTTGCCGGTGAAGGTCGCAGCGGTATCGTCCCCGTCCGCGAAGATTCCGGCACCCCCCAAGCGGACGCCGTCCACATAGCTGCCGGCGAGGTCATCACTCAGTGGGCTGACTGCTTCGGCGCCACTGCGGTCGCCCAGCCGCCAGTATCCCGTCGGTCCGCTGCGCTGGATGACGTCCGCGTACGAGGAGGACGCCGTCGAGTATGTGGGCGCCGAGACTTTCCAGGTCCCGCCGTTCTCATCGGTGTGCTGGGTCAGACGCCCGCTGATCGGGTCATAGACAGCGGTGGCGTGTACTCGCCCGGAGGGCAAAGTGACGCTGGTCATCTGGCCGACTGCAGGCCGTGCGGCGTAGTGCTCAGAGACTGTGGCAGCGTCCAGGGTGTGGTTGTAGACGGCCACTTCGTCCATCTGACCCTTGAAGCGGTATTCCGCGTTCGCAAGCCCCATCCAGCCCGTGCTTCCGTAGCCGGCGCCGAGGTAGGCATAGTCACGGGATTGGTCCGTGATGGCGCCATCCAGTGACCCGACCTTGGCGCCGTCCAGGTAGAGGGTCTGGGCGGTGGCACCGGCGGAGAGTACCGCGTGATGCCAGGAACCGTCCGTCACCGTCTGCGACGACACGATGGGCGTCGCTCCTGAGACACCAGCCAGATAGAACTCGCCGCGGAGCTTGCCCGATCCGTCGATGTTCAGCACCGGCCGCCACGAAGCAGGCTTGTCGCCCAGTTCGGTGTCCTGGAAGCCCAGGAGAACACCGGAAGGCGTACTGGTCTTGAACCACAACTCGACCGTCGGGAACGCAGCGGCCTTTAGGGTGCTTGCGGGCAGCTCCACCACGGAGTCCGTGCCATCAAAAGTGGCCGACGTGTCGGCCGTTCCGGAGATCGCCGAGCTAGTGCCCAACTGGACGTCCCGGTAGACGGCCTCGTTCAGGCCAGTACGCGAGGCGGCCTCGCTCGACGCCTTGGAACCCTCGCTCTCGCCCAGGCGCCAGTACGAGGTGGGAGCGGCGTCGAGCACACCACTGGGGTAGACGGAGCCGTCGTCATAGTTGTACACCGTGCACTTGGTGGTCGACGACGGCGGACATACGGTGGCCAGCTGGCCACTGGTGTAGGTGTAGTTCCAGGTCAGACCGGGTGTGCTGGCATCAATAGCACTTGTGGTCACCGTATCGACGTGTCCACCGGCCCAGGTGAAGGCCAAAGAGCGCCCCGACAGATCGTCGGTCACCTTCTTAACCGGGCCGCCTGTCGCGGTGTCGTGGGTGATCGTCTGTCCCCTGCCAGCCACGTCTGTTATGCGGGTCAGCACCCCATCCGACAGGAAGCGATAGGTGGAGCCGGATCGCTCGCGCAGCGTCCAGCTGTCCGTCTGACGAGTCAAGGTGAGGGAACCGCTGGCAGGACCAGCGTAGGTTCCGTCGGTGTTCTTCCCAAAGCGGACCTGGGATCCTTCCGCCAGGGTCACGAGAACCGTCGAGGTATCGGTCTCCTCTCGCAGACGCATGTCCCAGCGAGTCGTCCAGCCGGTACCAAAGGCGCCGTCACGGCGGGGATCGAGAGAGTTGTACGTTCGGGTGAGCGACAGCTCGGGACCCACAGTGGAGATGGCCGCATCTGTGGCCGCAGTGACGTAGTTGCCTGCCCTCGCACCGATTTCCTTGCCGTCGTCCGCGCCACCGAGGTGGCTGGTGACGGCTGGTTGCGGAACCTGCGTGGTCAGCAGCGACGGGCCCGGTTGGACGGAGGTCGCGTCACCGTCATAGACGTAGGCATACCAGGCATAGGACTTCCCCCAGCTCAGCCAGCCGGACGGCACGGCCCACTGCTGTTCGCTGCTGCGAGCACCCTTCTTGCAGTTCTTGCGCAGGTTGTTGCCCTCGACCTCGCAGACCTCGAAGGTGTATTGCAGCGCCGTCTTCGGGTAGCTGTCCGAGTCCGTCCCCTTCGCCCACAGCGTCGGGGTCAGGGAGTCTGCGGTGACACCGCTGCCGGGCGACTCGGCAGTGAGCTGCGGTGGGATGTTCACCGAGGCGATCTTGATAGCCGGTCCCTCGACGCCGGCTGTGGTGAAGCGGCTGATGCCGTAGTCGTCCATCGTCCACTGCACGGTGTACGTGGCGGGAGTTAGCGGCGCAATCTTAGCGTCCAAGGTGACACTCTCACCTGGAGCGACGGCCTCTGGCATTTCCGTCCATGCGATCTTGGAACTGTCGGTGATCTCCGTGCCCTTGGAGTCATACAGGTTGTAGCGCAGCTTGTAGTTGCCGCTCTTAGGCCACGTCTCCTGCCCGCGGTTGGTGACGGTGACCTTCTCCACGCCCTGGGTTGTGGCGGTCACCGGCGCGGTGAAGTCGCCAAGTTTGTAGGTCGCACCGTATTTCGTCCACGTAACGTCCAGGCTCGGCTTCCCGTTCGGGTAGTCGTCCGACCCGAACTGCTTCCATCCCTTGGAATCCGTACTGGACGCCTTCACCGCCAGGCCGTAGTTCTTCTTCCGGCCGTGTGTCCAGTCGTCAACCAGCTTGCGCCCCGCGGTGCCCAGATTGATGCCCTCCCAGGCCGGCCCGCATGACCAGGTCTCTGTGCCTTCAGGACGCCAGCCGTGCGCGAAACTCTTCGACGCCAGCGACGCGCCGGTGGCGGGGCCGGGGTAGTTGGTCGTCGTGGACTCCGACCAGTTCGAGGTGATCGGGTGCACTGTCACCGGACGTGCCGTGCATGACTGCGAGAAAGTGTTGTACATGGCCAGGCTGGCATTCACCACCCAGGCGTTCTTCAGGGTGGTCTCCACACCCGTGAAGCGCAGGAACGCTGCGGCCTTGTGACTGCCTCCGTCATACGTGCCGACCTTCAGCACGGTGTCCGTGGCGAAGTTCTGGTTGTAGGGGTACTCCACGTACGTGCCCGAGGTGGCATCGAACGACTTGACTGACGGATCGACCCGCACGGGGAAAACCCGCTCCGGGGCGCTGAGCCAATCCGCGTCAAGCTTCATCGTCACGACCTGGCGCCCGTTCTCCTCAGTCAGGGTGTAGGTGACACCCGAAGAGACAGCACCTTCCTGGGAGCCATCGAGAGAAGCGGAATCCTGCATCCATCCGGCAGGCATCCATGCGCGCACCGTGCCGTCCGCTTCGGTGAACACGATGCCGCCATCACCGTCGGTCTGCGCGGTCAGGCCCTGCAGGTCCAGGGGGAATCGCCACTCGACGGGGGCGTCCTTGCCCTTAAGGACCACCGTCTCCTTCACCGAGGAGCCACCTGCGACGAGTTCAAGGTCGGAGCTGTCACGCAGATCCGGGTAAGTGACCGTACTGCCGTCGGCCCGTCCGCTGACCGCGCTCGCACCATCCACCGTGTACCCGACAGACAGCCCGTTACCCAACCCCATCTGCACCAGCGGATCAGCATCAGCGGTGTCCGCGAAGGAGATCGGAGACTGCGTCGCCTCCGTTTCCCAGCCCGGATCTTGCACGCTCATGGTCCGTGCACCGCCCGCCCCGTCGGCGTCCTTCGACCGCACCAGCGTGGTGTCGATAGCCTTCCAGCTGCCGCCCTTGGCCCGGAAGTTGACCGGTTCGTCGTAGAAGCGAGTCGTGAAGCTTCCGTCATCGTTGAGATAGGTGCGCTGCCGCGCCTTGCGCTTGGTCTTCAGCTCCTTGCTGTGCTCGGCACTGAAGGCCTTGAGGGCGGCCGCATCGGGCGCCGCGACGCGCTTCACAGGACCAGGCTTCGGGGTCTTCGCAGCACTGGCCAGGCGCACGGGATGTGATCCCCCGGCGGCGGGCAGCTCCCCACGCCCCTTCAACGGGCTGGCGTGTCCACCCTTCGCAGACGCATCCGTGGCATCCGCCGACGCGGTGTGGCGCCGCCCCGAAGCAGAGCCCCACCGCTGGTCCGGGGCCCTGGCGCTCCCCGCCGCCGGTCCGTCAGCGGCCAACGCAACCTGCTGCGTCCCGGCCAACACGGACATGGCCAAGGCAACAGCAACAACAAGCGGACGCGCTGGACGCACAGATTCCCCCACCTCAAACGATCAAGACAGGGGCAAGTTTTAAGCGTTTTCACGAAGAGTTCACAAGATCTCGCAAGGCTCCAAACATCTGAAGTGACATTAGTCATAAGCCATTTGATAACAACTCGCCCAAAGAACACGCGAAGGAGTCGGCACGAGCCGCCGAGCGGAACGTGTGAGACGGGCGTGTTTCGCGTGCAGAGTGAGGCTTCGCTTTTATCCCTGTGAGTGTCGGATCGCAGGTCTTGCGGCTGTTTTGACTGCGGGATGGCGGGTTGCTGGACCTCGTCGGGTGCCTTGTGGACGGCCTGCGGAGCGTCCGCAGGGTTGCGGCGGCTTGGCCGGTGTTCCCACTGCTGCCTGAACGTGACGAAATCGTCGGCGGACGCGGCCGGGTGTGAGCTGGGTCTGCGGCAAAGGCTGTTCCCAGGGCAGCCGATGGTCGGCCACCAGGGAGCGGGCGAGGCGGAGTTGGGTGTAAGTGCGTTGTGGCAAAGGGAGTCCCTGTTCGATGAGCAGGGGCTTCTTCGTGTGCGGGGCATGATCGCAGAGAGGTAGGGGCAGGCAGCGGACGGCTTGTTGTGGATCGAGGAGGGTGCGATGCCGTCGGTGCTGGGGTTGATGGAACAGCGTGAGGCGCGGGCGAGGCAGGATCTGGAGTCCTGGACGGAGGTCCTGGAGCAGGCTCAGGCAGAGGTGGATGCCGCGCGGGAGCGAGTCGAGCGGGCCCGGGTGGGGCGTGAGGAACTCGTGTCGGTGCTGGCTGAGGAGAGCCCGGTGAATACGCCGGTTTCCCTGCCGTCTGGTGGTCAGATGGCTGCCGCCGTGGGATCGAGCGGCTTGGGCGCGGGCCATGGCGAGCGGCCGCCGGTGTGGCGGTCGGGCATGGGCGAGGAGGTGCTCAGCGGCCTCTATCGGGAGGTGTTCGCCGCGGTGGTGGCCGCTCCGGGGCCGGTGAACGGAGTGGAGCTGACGCGGGCGGTGGGCCGGGAAGCGGAGATCAAGAACGAGGTGGAGAAAATCCGGCACCGTGCCTATGCGCTGGAGAAGCGGGGCTGGCTGGTGCGGGCGACGGACGGACGGTTCATGCCCGCGCCTGGAGCAGTCGGCCGGGACGCTTCTCCGGCCAGCGCGGAGCGTCTGCGGCCAGGCGCCGGGACAGCCTGATCGTGGCGGCCCACCACACCATCTGCTGGTGGTGGTCGGGGCGGCGTTCGTGGTCGCGGTTGAGGCGGCGTGAGCGGGAGAGCCAGCTCAGCGTTCGCTCCACCACCCACCTGCGGGCCAGTACGACAAATCCGCGCCGGCCGTCGGATCGGCGCACGACCTCGATCCGCACCCCGTGGCGGGCAAATGCCTTCGCCAGCGCCGGACCCTGGTAGGCACTGTCGACCCACACCAGTTTCAGCAGCCGGCCCGGCTGGTCCATGAACGTCTCCAGCAGTGCGGGGGCGGCCTTGGAGTCGTGCACATCGGCCGTGGTCACGGTGACCTCCAGGAGCAGGCCCTCGGTGTCGGTCAGGATGTGACGCTTGCGCCCGTCGCGTGACTTGCCGCCGTCGTATCCGCGACTGTCCTCGCCGACGGTCTCGGAGGCGTCCACCGACTGACTGTCGATGATTCCCGCACTGGGCTCGGCGTTGCGGCCTGCGCGTTCCCTCGCCGAACGTCAGCAGGCGTTCGTACAGCTCACGCACGTAGTCGCAGGACCGCCAGCGGCGGAAGAAGTCGTAGACCGCCCGCCAGTAGGAAATCGACCGGCATGGCCATCCACTTCACGCCGTTGTCGACGAGGTAGCGCACTGCATCGAGCATCTCGCGGTACATACAACACCCAGTGCTGCGGGGAATGCGGCGTAGCACAGGCAGGGGATGCGCGAACGCTGGCAATCGTTGTGGGAGCGTCAGATGGCTGCCATTTTGCTTGCTGTCGGGCGTGGTCGGCTTCGGTTGGGGCAGCCGTGCGAGGCCGCCCCAACCGAGGGCCCGCGGGCGCGGGTTAGGAGTAGTCGCCGTGTCCGGCCCGGCGCAGGATGTCGCGTTCCCGGCCGGTCTGGGTGTCGAGTGAGTCCTCGTGGTCGATGACCTGGGTGTCGCCGGCCGGCCGGGCTCGTACCTCGGCTCCGTAAGCGTCGGTCGCATGCACCAGGAGGGCATCCTGGTGGGCGGCGGGCCAGCTTTGGATCAGGTAGGACTCCACGATGTCGTCCGCGGTCTGGTCGACAGCTGTGTCCCTGCCGAGCGCGTGGACGCGTAGCCGGTAGGGGCCCGGGCCCTGGGATGCCAGGGAGGGCAGATCGGCGGGGTCGTCCATCATGGGCTTGACCAGCACTTCCCCGGACGGGGAATGGCATGGCATCTCAGCGATCTCTTCCCAGCCCGGAGCGGGGTCGGGTCGCTGGGAGTGCGTTTCGACCGTGACGCGGACGTTGCCGGTGTGGATCCCGGTCGCCACCTCGATGACGCCGCCGACAGCGGAGACGAGCCCGTTGTGGGTTGCGTCGAGGTCGTCGGCCACGGGGCCTTGGAGGTCCGTGATCTGGAAGAGGTGGTACTCGGCGCGTACCAGGGCTGTTGCTCGGGCTGGCTCATCGTTCACGGGGTTTGTCTTCCGGTCTCGTCCGCCTGGGGTCTACCTGATCCATACCAGGAACCGGTCTCCGTCGAGGACGCGGCTGTAGGTGTAGAAGCCGTTGAGCGCCCTGCCCGCATCTGTGTTCTGCGTGGCGTTGATCATCCGGCGGCTGAATGGGCCGCCGCTGTACCGGGCGCCCTGCCACGTGCTGGCGAAGGGGTACTCGTCGCACGATTTGCCCGAGGGGCGGGGCAGGCTGCTGGGGCAGGCTTTCCTGCGGTTCTCGGTGATCTTCGAGCCGTTGGTGAGTCGCGTCAGGTAGTTCGTCGTACCGTATTTGCCCGGCAGGCCGGTGGCCTGGGCGTCCTTGATGTGCTTGGCGAGCTCCGGCCACGGCCCTGTCAAGCTGTAGCTGATCACCGGAACGGCCTGGGTGTTCACGCAGCCGACCTGACGAGGGGCACCGGGCATGTCGTTGTCGCAGCGGACATCGACGGTGGGCAGCTTCGTGGCGCCTGACGGCGCGACCCATTCCGGGTTGCTGAACCGCCAGGACGCGGTGCTCCTGCCGGTCCCCCTCTGCTTGGCGGCAGCTGTGTTGATGGTGGTGTTCATGAAGAACTGCCCGTAGGGCTCGGCGCGCGAATTGATCGCCTGTGCAGGGAAGTCTTTGTGGGTGACTTTGCACTTGCCTGTGCAGGAGGCGCTGCCGTACACCTTGGTGCCGGTCACCGCGCGTCCCCACCGGGACACCTCCAGCATCTGGGTCTGATAGGCCCAAGTCTTGGAGTCCCGGGCGGAGAAGGAGTAGCCGATGACGAGGTACTTGATGCCACCGATCCGGCTACCGGTGCGCACATCGATGGCGTTGACCTCGGCGCGCCAGATGCCGCAGCCGCGGAGGCGTTCGATGTACCACGTCGAATCCACGCCCTCGTCGCGGCACCACTTCGGTTCTTTCCACGGGGACCTGGCCGCCGCGGCGGAGGCGTCAGAACCGTCTTCTGGTGTTGAGTTCGGCGTGGTGTCGTCCGTCGTCTCCTGGAGGGAGGCTTCCTGGTCGGCGGCCTGTCCGGCGTCTGGAACGGCGGCCAGGACAGCCGATTCGGTGGTTGAGGTGTCGGCAGGGGTGTCGCCTCGCGACAGGGCAGCACGTTCCTCGGAACTGATCTCGCCCGCCGGTTCCAGAGGCGTCGCGCAGGCCGTGTACTGGGCTTCGGGAGTCTGTGCGGCAGCCTTCACCTGGTCATCGCACGCGGCCTTCGGGTCGGTCTCCAGTCCGATAGGCTGTCCGTCCTCGGAAGTTGCCGGCGCTGCCGCGGGGTTGCGGACTGTGCCTTCGTTGCCCAGAGCGATGTCCTCTGCCGAGGGTGCGGTCTCCGGGTCGCTGTCGGTCTCGTCCGGTGCGGGTGACGGGTCATCGGTGACTGGATCGGTGGCGACTACGCCCGTGGTCAGGGAGGTGTCCGGAGTTGCTCCGGAGTCGTCCGCCGCCTGAGCACTGCTCAGACAGCTACCCAGCAGCCCTAGCGTGACGGCAGTCGTGGACAGCAGTTTTCTCAATCTCAAGTTATGCCCCCTGTGTTGGTCGCAGCAGCGGGGCTCGCAGCGGTCAACTTGCGTTCACCCCCGCCGCTTTCACGTCATCCAAACACAGCCACCACACAGACTGCATACCAATATGGACGTTTTCAGTCACAGTTGGACGCGCTTCCGTGGAGAGCAGCTGTTGGCCCGCCCACGGAGCACGAAGCTACTCACCCGCCTGGAATCCTGGCGGCAGGCTGGGCCTACGTGCTGGCTCAGCGGCTCACACAGCGCAGGCGAGTGCCTCGGCGTCGGCAGGCCTCCCGTACCGCTATATCGAGGGAATGTTCACCTGGATCGAACGCCTGGTGACGGTCAGGCCACGAGTGTCACGACCCTGTGATCAGGGGCGGACAGGCCCCCGGGGGAGCCGCCTGGCGGTGCATGATCGCGTCTCCGAGTCGCTGAAGGGAGACTTCATATGCTCACCAAATTCCGGGGCGCTTTGGCTGCCGTCGTCATGGCCGGCGCGCTGCTGGCGCCGGTGGCTACGGCCACCGATGCTGCGGCCGCGTCGTGCGCCCGGCACACGACGGGGGTCTGCAAGGCGAACTCGCCTCACCCGCGCGGGGCAATGGCGAAGTGCAAGGACGGCACCTACTCTTATAGCGCCCACTTCCGTGGCACCTGCTCCCACCACCGTGGCGTGAAGTACTGGTATCGGTAGAAAAGCGGGCGTCGCCCCCTAACCGTCGGGGGCGACGCCTAGATTCATGCTCAGAAGGGCGCTTTCGGCTGACAGGGCTCACCTGGCGGGTCTGCCCTCTGGGTGGCCGTCGATCCAGGACAGGCCGCCCATGTCCAGCCGCTGGCGAGTGCGTGTGACGGCTACATAGGCGAGGCGGGCCTCGCCGTCCTCGATCGGTCCGGGGACAGCCTGCCCGTTGTCGTCCCGTTGGTCGCTGTCCTTCGGCGGGGTGAAGTCGTCCGCGATCCTCACACGGTCCCATTCGCGCCCTTTGGCCTTATGGGCGGTCGAGACGATCACCTCGGCCGACTGTTCGGGGACGAACTGGGCGACCGCGTCGAGGATGGCTTCGGCGCCGTGGGTGTCGACGAGGTCGACCAGCGGCTGCAGGTCGCGTCCCGCTGGGTCGTGGGAGGCGTAGTCCTGCAGTTCTCCCCAGGTGGCAAAGAGGACGAGCTCGGGGTGGGTGGTGCGACGGCCGTTCTTGAGGTCGCGGGCGGCCAGCGCCAGGGCGCGCAGGCTGTCGCCTCCCCCGACCACCCCGACTCGTTGGCCGGCGGCGAGGAGGTTCATCGCCTGTGCCATGGCGCCGACGTTGGTGCGGCACAGAACCGCGTCGGGCAGGGCAACGGGGCCCAGGTCGGTGGGCACGGTCTCGGTACCAGTGAGACGGATCGGGGCGTCGGCGATGGCCAGCCACCGGTTGGCTTCCTCTGCGAGCTGAGGGCCGAAGCGGAAGGACTGGGACAGGGCGAGCTGGGTGCCGTCGAAGCCGGTCATGACGTCTTTGGCGCCGCGCCAGTCGTAGATGGCCTGTGCGGAGTCGCCGACCATGACCAGCTGGGCGTGGCTGCGTTGGGCGAGGAAGATCTGTTCGACGACGGGGTTGGTGTCCTGGGCCTCGTCGAGCAGGAGGAAGTCGGTGTCGATTTTCGGGCTCGTGAGGGCCCAGATTTTCAGGTAGTGGTCGTGGTCGAAGCGGACTGCACCGTCGTCCGGGTGTTGGAGGTCGCCCCACGCTTTGTGGGCGAAAGGGACGATATGGGTGGCGAGTTGGGTGTGCAGGGCGTGGTCTTCCAGGCCGCGCAGGCGTGGGACGTGGTGGTGGGTGATGGCGGTATCAGCGGTGTGGCAGAAGCGGGCCACGGTGCGTAGGGCGGCGTTGGAGAGGGTCTTTTGTGACAGGTCGCGTTCGCCGATGCGGATGGCTTTGGTGATGCCGAGGGCGTGTCCGGTCTGCCAGGCGGGGCGGCGGGGTGAGTTCAGGCGGCGGGTATAGCGGTGGCCAATGGCGGCGTAGGCCAGGGCGTGGGCGGTCTTGCATCTGACGGTGGGCGGGAAGCGGGCAGTGGCATCTTGAGCGATGGCCCGGTTGTATGCGAGGTAGCGACCGCGGCGCCGGGTGGCGCGGGCGAGTTGGGCGAGGGTGGTGGTTTTGCCGGTGCCTGCCCCGGCTTGCAGGGCCAGGTGCTCGCCGGCGTGGAAGGCGTCGGCTGCGGCTTGCTGTTCGTCGGTGGGGTTTAGCACGGCACGGCTCCGCAGGTGTGGGTGAGGATGCGCCCGAGGGATGCCAGGAGATGGGTCGGGGTGGTTCCGGTTAGCAGGTGCTGGAGTACGTGGTCGAGGCGGTCGGCTTCCTCGTCGGCGTGTTGGGCCAGGGCCCGGTGGATAGCCCCTTGCACGAAGAGGTGTAGTGGCTGACCCGTGTGTTCGGCGGCGGCGTCGAGGGCGGCATGTGCGGTGGGCGGGAAGCCGACGTTGAGCAGGATCTGCCCGTGTCGGTCGGGGTAGTGCGTGGTGATCACGTCGATGGGGAGCCGTCCGCCCATCTGGTGGCGCAGTTGGTTGAGGGCTTTGGCCGGGGTTTTGGCGCGTACGAGGGCCAGGAGGCGGGTGGCGTCGTGGTTGGCTGCGAGCGGCATCGTGCGGGCGGCCTGGCGGAGTTGGGCCAGCGGGAGGGCTCTGGTCAGGGTGATGTCCAGGGCGTGGTGCGGCATGGTCATGCCCGCTCGCGGTAGGCGGGCGAGGTGTGGGGCAGGCGGGTGTGGAGGTGGGCCGCGTGCAGGATGGGGTCAAAGACCTCCCATCCGGCCGGCGCGAGATCTGCGGCGCCGGGGGTTGCGGCATGGGCGGGGCAGCGCTGGGTGCGCCAGCGCAGCTGCTCGGCATAGGGCAGCCGGCTGAGGTCGTAGACGGCCATGAGCGTTGCCGGCAGGGCGAGTTGGCCACGCTGCGGGCTGGCGGGCAGTAGTGCCCATACGCCTCGGGGGCTGGTGGGATCGAGCACGCGGTGGGGGCAGCGGTGGCGCTGGCAGGTCTGGGCCACGCACCGGATGGCTCCGAGGGGTGCGTCGGCGAGGTAGCGGCCTAGCAGTAGCTGTACGACGGGCCGGGCGGGGTGGTCGCTGCCTGCGGGTGGCTCGCAGGCGGCGGGAGGGGTGGGGGTGAACTGGCCTGTGTCGATCAGACGGCGGGTGCGGACGGCGAGTTGGCGGCGCAGGGCTTCGATGTACGGGCCGGTCTGCACGGTGGGGGTGCGTTCTGGGCAGAGCGCATGGTGCGGGATGCGGCACCAGGGGCTGCCGTCGCCCTGGGGATAGGCGATGCCGCCGCTCAGGTGCCAGCGGCAAGGGGCGGGGATCTGGGAGGCGTCCAGTTCCGCGGGGTGCAGGGCGATGGGTTGCTGGTCGGCACACTGGTACCGGTCGATGCGGTGGCCGCACTGGCGGCAGCGGCTGCTCTGGCCGGTACGCAGCAGGCGGCTCGGACTGGTGGCGGTCACCCGCAGTGGGCGCCGGGGGTGTGTGGTGCGTGGGCTGCCGTCCCAGTGGCAGCTGGCGGAGGCGGTGTTGGGGTGCATGGCGGGACCGTGCCAGGCGACACCCCACGATTGCGGAGAAGGCCGGGCCGGGGTCGCCCGTACAGCCGAACGGCATCGAACATTCAGTCTGGTTGTGGCTGAAGTGTTCGATGCATGCTCGCCGGTTCGGGTGATTCGCGGCCCGGGCGCGAGCGGGTGTTGCGGTGCGGTCAGGGGTCCGGGGTGCCGGGCGGGGTGTGGTCGTCGCAGAGGGTGTTCAGCAGTTGCTCGATTGGCACGTCGAAGGTGTGGGCGAGGGTGTGCCAGGTGGTGAGGCTGCCGGTGGTGCGGCCGTGTTCGAGGTCGATGAGGGTACGGCGGGCTAGGCCGCTGCGGTCGGCGAGTTCATCGAAGGTCCAGCCGCGCTCGCCCCGCAGGCGCGCGAATTCGACGCGCAGCGCGGTGAAGTCGGGGTCGGGCGGCAAGATCGTCACCCCACCATCCGACGGTGCAGGACCCTGCCCTGTCAGTGCAGACTTCTGCACTATCTGCCGGTGCGGGAGTGACGTTCGTAGTGCAGGGATCTGCACTACGGTGCGTGCGTCCTGGGTGTCTCCATCTGGAGCTCCCAGCATGGAGGCGTAGACAGACAGGAGGACGACGGGCCGATGAGGCTTGCCAGCGCGCATCCCGCGGTGCGGCGTATCTGGACGGTGGAACTGTGTTCACGGGCAGGCGGCCCGAGGCTCGTCTGTCCGCACTGCACCGTGCACTCCCCTCCCCTGCAGGCCGCCTCCGCACGGTCTGCCGCCCTGGCGCATCTGGCCCGCCATGCGCGCGCCGACGCGCTGCCGGCGCATCTGCGCAGCTGCCAGTGCCGGGCACAGGGCTGCTCCTGGCATCTGCGCCATCGCGGCTGCGCCGGGCCGGTACTGCTCGCCCTGACCCGCGACCGCAGCGGCCGCGCCTGGCGTCTGTCCGACACGTGTGCGGCCTGTGCGGCCGCCACCAGCCACACCGCCGTCGTCCCGGCCACCCTGCTCGCACCCCGGCGGCCTGAACGCCCCGGCCGCCGCCCCCAACCGCTGGGCGGCCCGGCCGAGCGCACCCGCGTACAGGAGATGCTCACCTATCTGTCAGCCGTACTCCCCCAGTTCACGTCCCCCGCCACCCGCCTGCTCGCGCTGCAGTGCGCCCTGCGCGCCGACACCCGCGGCTGCGTCCAACTGCCCGCAGGCCTGCTGCGCGGCATGCGGCTGCACGACCGCACCGAACTGTGGGAGGAGCTGGAACACGCCGGCTGGCTGCGCCGCACGACAGGCAGGAATCCCCATGTGGGAGCCCAGTTGCTGGATGCCGCATTGCTCTCCCCAAGGCCGGGCGTCCGGGCACGGGCTCGGGCCGCGCAGTGGGCTGTGCGTCCTGTCCCGGTTGCCGTACCGGCCGGGCGTCCGCCCGCCGTGCGGTTGACCGCGCTGGCTCTGGCTTCTCACACCGCGGGTGACGCCGGCAGCACGGATCTCGATGTTCTCGCCCGTCTGTGCGGGCACGCACACGTGCAGACGGTGGAGCTCCTCGACCGGCTTGTGGCATCGCGGACCCTGGCCGCATGGAAGCACAGCCGGGAAACAGGCGAGGTCTTCTGGTGGCTGCCGCCACTGGCCAAACCCGGCCGTTGAGGAAGACCGGTGGGCAGCTGCAGTTCTGGAGAAAAGGGGAACGATGCTGGCAAAGAGGCAGCCCCGAGGAAGTCCGGGCGGCGCTCTCACGAGGCAGCCAGTCAGCCTCCGTGGATTCGGTCCCCCTCCTACTCCTCGATGAGAAGCTTCTCCCGGAGCTGGGCCAGCGTACGGGCCAGCAGCCGCGAGACGTGCATCTGCGAGATGCCGACCTCCTGCGCGATCTGCGACTGCGTCATGTTACCGAAGAAGCGCAGGAGCAGGATCCGCTTCTCCCGCGGGGGCAGATTCTCCAGCAGCGGCTTGAGCGACTCCCGGTACTCCACGCCCTCCAGGGCCGCACCTTCGGCGCCCAGGGTGTCCGCGACCGCGGGGGACTCGTCGTCCGTGTCGGGGACGTCCAGGGACAGTGTGGAGTATGCGTTGGCGGACTCCAGGCCCTCCAGAACCTCCCCTTCCGAGATTGCCAGCTTCTCGGCCAGCTCGTGGACCGTCGGGGAGCGGCCGTGGAGCTGCGAGAGCTCCGCGGTGGCTGTCGTCAGCGCGAGGCGCAGCTCCTGGAGACGGCGCGGCACGCGCACCGCCCAGCCCTTGTCGCGGAAGTGCCGCTTGATCTCGCCGACCACCGTCGGGGTCGCGTACGTCGAGAACTCGACACCGCGCTCCGGGTCGAACCGGTCGACCGACTTGATCAGCCCGATCGTGGCGACCTGGGTCAGGTCGTCCAGCGGCTCCCCGCGGTTGCGGAAGCGGCGGGCCAGGTGCTCGACGAGCGGCAGGTGCATGCGGACCAGCTGGTTGCGCAGCTCCGCGTACTCGGCGCTGCCGTCCTGCTGCTTGCGCAGCTCGACGAACATCGCCCGCGCCCCGCTGCGGTCCTGCGGGTCGTGCCGAATGCTGCGAGCGCCCGCCCCGTGCTGGACGGACGGCTCCTTCTTTACCTGTCGCTTGAGCCTGGCCAGTGCAGATTCGACGTCCTGAGCTGTGGCCAGCGCCTGGCCGACTTCCTGTTCGCACGCCATCAGGGTCTCGCTCAGTGCGGCGGCAGCGGCCTCGTCCCGGCGATCGTCCATCACTGCCTCCCTTCGCCCGTGTCGATGACGCCCAGTTCTCGCAGCTGCTCTCGTACGTCCTCCAGGGCCTGGCGTGCCCGGTAGAGGTGCACGCGGGCTGTGGCCACTTGGATGTGCATCTCCTTGGCGGCATCCCCCAGCGGCTGTCCGGCAATCGCGCAACGGCCCATCACTTCGCGCTGTTTGTCGCTGAGCTGGACGATGCGTTCCAGCACCATGCGGTAGGCGCCGCGGGCATCCATCCAGGACGCCCAATCGATCTCCGGGCCGGCGTGATCGTGTGCATCGGTGTCGAAGCCGACCGAACCGGTTTCCTTCTGCAGGCGCAGGACTTCGCGGACGACGGTGGTGCGTAGCCAGGCGGGCCAGTCCAGTACCGGTTCGAGATGTGTGGCGTGCCAGCGCCGCCAGCAGTGCAGGAAGGCTTCCTGGACGGCGTCGTCGGCTACAGCACGGCGCCCTCCCGAGATGAACATGGCCTGTGCCAGCAGCGGCCGGTACCGCTGGCGGAACAGGGCATCGAATGCCTCTTCGACGGGCGGCGACGTCATGGGAGTTCCTGGGTGCCCAGGCTGACGCGCCAGGTGGTGCCGTCCTGATCGCTCACCTCGGCGTGGCCTCCCCGCGCGGACAGTTCCAGGAGATCTCCTCCTCCTTGCAACTCGCCCTGCTAAGTCCGAAGATTCCGGGAGCGGTTGGGGTGCCGTCGAACCCACTTCAGTAAGTCAGGCCCGCGACCGGATCGGGTGACCGCAGAGTGCTACAAGGGTGGGGCCCGGTGCCGTCAAACGACACCGGGCCCCACTGTGGTTCCCCCAGATGGTCGTCACGTCCTCCAACGCGCTCCATGCTGGCGGCCGCCACTGACAGCAGAGCACCCAGATTCTCTTAACTCCGCTTTTTCAGGCTGAGTTCACACCAGCTGTTGCACGTCCCTGGTCACCGGACGGCACCTGAGCGTGTGTGCTCGCACGGCTGCTCGTGATCTCCGGAACCCGGCCGGGCGGTGGTTTCACCAGGGAGGCTGTCGGCCGGGCCCCGTCGATGGTATGCGCGGGCGGTCCATGCCTGTGGTTGATCACGCTGACGGGCCGCGGCGAATTCCGCCATTCTCCAGAAGTCGACCGCAGGAAAGGGCCGCGACGCCCGCTTCTGCGCTCCGCCGAACGGGTGTGTGGTCACCCCGGCTGGGTGCAGGCCGGGCAGGGTGCCCGGTCAGCTTCGGATGCTGCTGTCGAGGAAGCTCAGGACCATGCGGACCGTGTCGCGGGTGAACCAGGCGGTCTCGGGGTGCTGTTCGAGGATGTCCTGGATGTGGAAGGTGACTTTGGCCCAGTTGCGGAAGTTTCCGTGGCAGGCGGCGTCGTTGATCCACATCAGGTCGTCGGGGGCGACGTTCTGCCACAGGGCGTGGTAGGTCGGCATCAGGGCCAGGACTTCGTCGAGGGTGAGTGGTTGGTACTGCTGGTAGATCGGGATGCGGGAGAAGAGGCCAGAGCAGCTGCGGATGCGCTGGAGGCAGTTGTCGCCGCCGGCAAGGATGACGGTCAGCTGGGTGCGCTGGTTCTCCCAGAGAGTCTGCAGGTACTCCAGGGAGCTCCTGGTCAGGCCCTGGGCTTCGTCGCAGACCAGGACGCGGTGCTGCTCAGCGAAGGCCTGCACGAGGAGTTGGTCGAATGCGTCGCCTTTGGCAGGAGGGTCTCCGGGCAACGCCAGCGCGCGATAGAGGGCTGCTCGCAGGGTACCGAGCGGGGCTCCTTTGCGGCATTCAAGCCAGAGGGTGTTGTCGGGGGCGAGGTCGCGCAGGCTGGTGTTGACGGCGAAGGTCTTGCCGAGTCCGACATCACCGTGGACGCAGAACAGGGCGCGGGCCTTGATGACGGTGGCCAGGTGGCGTTGGGTCAGACGCGAGGCGGTGGTGGGCAGGAGGCGGGCTCCGGCGAGACCGAGGTAGTGGTCGTTGGCTGGGGCGGTGGTGTCAATCGTGTGGTTCATCGGTGGGCTCCTCGGACGGGGTAGGCAGCGGGGCGGGGTTCCAGGAGGCGGTGGGGTCGGGCAGCGGCGGGAGCAGGGGGTCAGTGGAGCCGGGGCGGCTTTCGGCGGGGCTTTGGGTGTTGTTCCAGGTGTTGGTGGGGTCGGGCAGCGGGATGAGGTCGGGGCGTGCTTCGCGGGCGAGTTCGTCCTGGCGATGACCGTCGAGGAATGCGGCCGCCTGTTCCTGGGTCATGTCGCTGACCGGGCGGGGGGTGGTGGCGACGGTGTCGCCTTCGAAGCGTTCCTCACGCTGGTCCTGCGCCTTGTCCAGTGCGGTGCGCAGGCGGTCGGCTTCGCGGTCGGCCGCGCGCCGTACCGCACGCCGTTCCCGGGGGCTGGCTGCGTTCTGCAGGACGGCCGGGCCGAGGTAGGTGCCGTCTTTGGCGTCGAAGAGTTCGACGGTGCGTTCCTGGCGGGGCATGTAGCGCAGCACGACTTTGGTGCCGGCGCGGCCTTGCATGTAGGGGGCGAGGTAGAGGCGTTTGCCCCAGTGGACGCCGTCTGAGTTGATCGTCAGGTGGGTGGGGTGGGTTTCGAGGGTGAAGAGGAGGTCTTCGGGGTCTGGGTCGTAGATGGGGGTGAGGTCGTCGTGCCACAGCTCGTAGGGGGTGCGGTTATCGCGGGTGCGGATGCGGTGCTCGTGGTTCCACTCGTGGACCCATTTGAGGAGGGTGCGGATGAATGCCTCGTAGGTCAGCAGGCGTTCGTCGGGGTCTTTTTTGGTTTGCCGGCTGGTTCGGGGGGCGTGGACGAAGCCGGGGAGGCCGGGGAAGTGCATTGTTTTGACGGCGCGGTTGAGGGCTTCGACGGTTCCCTTGAGTTCTGGGTGTCTGGGGGGCAGGTCGACGACGCGGACGCCGAGGATGCCGAAGGCGGTTTCGACGGTGTCGCTCAGGAAGTCTTTGCCTCTGTCGACCCGGACGAGGCCGGGGCTGCCTCCGAAGGGGCCGTGGTCGCCTCCTCGCAGAACGGCGGCCCGGATGGCGAGGAGGATGTTCTCCCGGCTGGGGGTCTGTGCGGAGACGGACAGGCCGCAGATGGCGTCGCTGGCGCAGTCGATGAACCAGGTGATCCAGGGTTTGCGGCGGTGTCCGTTGACGTTGACCCAGACGCTTGCTTCGACGTGGTCGGCTTCCCAGGCCTGGTTGCGGTGTCCGATGTCGCGGGTGAAGTGGACGTCGAATTTGCGGCGTTCCTTCTCGCCGCCGCGTAGGCCGGCGAGGAATCCGGGGGTGTAGGCGGTGGTGACGGCGCGGTGGAAGGTGGCGTAGGAGACGGGGTCGTCTCCCAGGTGGCCTCTTTTGTGCAAGTCCCGGTAGGCGGCGGCGATGTTGCCGCAGAAGAGGGCGACGGCGTCGCGCATCACCTGGGTGAGGGTGAAGGAGGCGGGGCGTTGTGGGGTGTAGCGGTCGTTGTGCTGGGCGGCGTTGTCGATCCATCGGCGCACACTGCGCGGGTGGACTCCGAAAGTCTCGGCGACGGTGGTGATGTGGTCGGTGGTGAGGCTGTTCTGTTGGGCGAGGAACATGAGCCTGCTGACGGCTGCCCTGCGCAGGCTGGTGTCGCGCAGCGGCTGCTCAATGGTCACGGAGGGTCCTCCCAGGGAATGGGTCTGCCCGCATGCGGTGGTGCTGGTCAGGCGGGGGCGAGGCTGAGTAGGCCCGCGCCGTAGGACTGGGCGCGGCCGATGCCGCGGCAGATGCTCTGGGCGAGGAGGCGGCCGTCGGTGATGCGGGCGTGCCCGTCGAACTGGATGAGCTGGTGGTCGAGGCCCGGCCGGTGGGGGGTGTGCGGGGAGCGTTCGAAGGCTTGGGGGGTGAGGCTGATGTCGGTGAGGGCGAGGCCGGACTGGCTGGCTCTGCGCTGCCACCACAGGGCGGCGTCGTGGCCGTGCAGGGCGGTGGGGGTGCCGCGGCGGCGCAGGAGGCGGCCGTCGGGTCGTCGGCTGCAGGGGGGTCCTGGGAGGTGGCGGACGGGGACGGCGGTGATGCGGTAGCGCACGTGGCGGCCGGGGGTGAGGGCGTGCAGGACGGGGGTGAGGTCGCGGGCTGCGAGAAGGGTTCCGTAGCGGGCGGGCAGGCCGGCCAGGTTGGGTGGCTGGGCGGTCTGGACGAGCAGGGTGGGCTCGTCCTGGTCGGTGTCGAGGCGGAAGAGGAGCCCGGCGTCACGGCGGGGGTGGGGGCTGGGGGTGCCGGGGGTCAGACGCATGAGGGTTTTGTGGAGTTGGACGCGGTCGGCCAGGTCGCGCCGTACGGCGTGGTGGGCGGGGTTGAGGCGGATGCGGGTGAGGGTGGCGGTGGGCGTCATGGCTGCTCCGGGTGCATGTAGTCGGCGAGGGTGGTGAGGGGGTCGGGGCCGGCGTAGAGGGCGGCAGACAGGGGGACGCGGGTGCGCCACACGTTGCGTGGGTGGTAGCGGCGGCGGCCGGGGGTGAAGTCGACGGGCTGGTCGCACAGTTCGTAGTGGTCGATGGCGGTGGTGGGGTCGGGTGGGGGGTCTTCGTGGATGAAGTCGACGTTGACGGTGGTGGTGTGGGGGCGGGGTGGGCGGGCGAGGCTGAGCGGGGTGCGGTGGGTGAGTTCGTCCAGGGGGTCGGTGACGGCGGTGGCCAGGACGAGGGGTTCGGTGGGAACGCAGGTGCGGCGGCCGAGGTAGGGGGCGTTGTGGGGGTGGCGGAGGTGGCCGGCGATGGTCTGCAGGAGTGGGGTGGGGCCTGTGACGGCGACGGTGAAGACCGGGTCGGCGAGGTAGTGGCGGTGGGAGACGAGGGTGGACTGCGCCTCGGGGCGTTGGGGGCCGCCGCTGGTGCGCAGCTGCTTATCGCGCGGGTGGCCGCCGCCGACGGTGTGGAAGTCGGTGTGGGGCGTGCCGGGCCGGTCGATGCGGATGAGGAATCCCAGGTCCTGGTAGCAGGGCTGGCCGGGCAACTCGGTGAAGGGGTCGAGGGCGTGGTGGGGTGCGCGTCCGGCGCAGTTGGCGAACATGCCGATCAGGGCGGAGCGGGTGGGGTGGGGGGCGGTGTCGCGGTCGTGGAAGGCGGCGCTGGTGCCGAAGGCGGCCAGGGGGCCCGCGAGGCGCAGCAGCAGAGCGCTCACGCGGCGTCCGCCGGCGTTTGGCCGGTGGCTTGCGCGGCCGCGTTGGTGAGGGCTGCGGCGATGAGGGCGTCGAAGCTGTCGTGCCGGGTGCCGAGGTGGGCTGCGTCGCCGGTCTGGGCGGTGGCGTAACCGTGGCCGACGAGGTCGCTGGTTCCGGTCAGTCGGTGCGTGATGCCGGCGCAGGTGTCCAGGGCGTGGTAGCTGGGGGTGAGGTAGCCGCCGCCGGGGGCGGCTTGCACGGGTTGTTCGAAGGCGCTGGCGTAGGTGACGGGGCGGCCGTCGCGGACGGCGTAGGCGACGAGGTCGGGCACGGTGTGCGGGGCGGTGGATGTCTGTTTCGCGGGGAGCACGGTCATGATGACGGCGCGCATGAACAGTCCGGTCAGGTGCAGCGCCTGGTTCTGGTCGTCGCCGAGTTTGCGGGTCAGGTCGGTAAGGTTGACCGTGGTGAACCGGTAGAACACTCCGCTGGTCAGGAACGCGGTGTCCATGAAGGCGCTGCCGCGGTCGCCCGCGTCCTGCCAGTCGTCCACTGCGGTCACGAAGTCCGGCTGCAGGTCGCTCTTGTGCGTGGTGAGGGCTGGGGCGGTCTGTACGGCGCTGGGGACGTCGGCGTCTGTCAGGCCGGCGAGCATGCGGCCGAAGAGGTGGATGGTGGCGGTGGGGCGGCTCAGGCAGGCGGCCACCTTGTCGGTGGGCAGCAGGGCGGGCGGCTTGCCGCGGCCGGGCTTGGTGTCGTCGCTGTCGTCGGGCTCCTCCTCCTTCTTCTTCTGGAGGCGGGCCAGGCCCTTCTCGAGGTCGGCACGGTGAGCGGTGCACAGCTCGGCCAGGTCCTCAACGATGGAGCCGGCGGCGACCAGGAGCATGACGTTGGTGCGGTGGTCTTCCTTGGGGTTGGTTTCCAGGCCCTTGGCGGTGGCGGAGCGGGCGATCTGCCCGGCGGCGAAGCGGGCCAGTTCCTCGGGCCAGCCTGCTGCGCGCAGCGCTTGGGCGACCTGCGGGGGGAGGTTGCGGGTGCGGGCGGCGGGTTCTTCGAGCGTGTTCTCCAGTGCCAGGCGCTGGGGGCGTCGTTGGGTCTGGGCGGGGACCATGATGCGTGTGGCGTTGCCGACGGTCATGGTCTTGGGCATGTTGTGCCGGTCCCGGTTCAGGCAGGACGGCGGCCGGTGTTCGAGCACGTGGATGTCGAGGTAGCGGGTGTGCATCACAGCTCCAGGAGAGTGTCGGGGACGGTCAGGTAGAAGGAGTGGCGCCAGCGGCCGGCGACTTCCAGCGGTTCGAAGTCCCATTGGGCGAGGTCTTCGAGCAGCACGGCAACGTCGCATGCCAGGCCGAGGCTGAGGAGGCGTTGGAAGGTGTGGGGCAGTCGGGTGTGCAGCAGGTCGGCGGAGAGCACGCCCATCACTTCCACTTCGCGTTGCCAGCCTGCTGCGGTGTGGGGGTGTGCGCGAGCGGCGTCGGCCAGGGTTTGGCCGAGGTTGGGACGTCGCGCCCAGTTGTCCGGCGGTGCCCCTTCACGCTCCAGCAGATCGTCCAGGGCGAGGCCGGGGCGCGGGAGTGGGACGGAGGGTGCTGTCTCGGTCCAGTCCGGAGCAGGACGTTCCAGGGCGATCAGGGAGGCGGTTGTGTAGTGGGCGCGGCGGGCGCCGAAGCCCTGGCAGGGTTTGACAAGGTAGGCGTCCATGCGCGGGCACTGGGCGGGGGGCCGTCCTCGGCCGTCCTCGAGGAGGCTGCGGATGCGCGGGGTGCGGCACAGACTGCGGACGTGAGCGACGAAGGCGTCGTAGTGGCAGCGGCGTTCGTCACGGCTGGGCATGCGGTCCTTTGGTCGGGCGGAGGGTGTCGTCGGGGGGTGTGCCGGCGCGTCGCAGGCTCTGCACGGCGCGGGCCAGGGCCGGGCCGGCCCTGGGCAGGCGGTTGAGGGCGTCACGTGTGGTCTCGGACAGTGCGGTGATGGCCATAGCGGCGAACACCCCGTAGGCAGACCGTGTGTCGTCGATGAGTTCCCAGAAAGCCTGCTCGGCGCGCGGCCAGTAGCTGGCGAGGGCCTGGCCGGCCCACAAGCTGGTGTCTCTTCTCCCGCCGCCCATAGCCGGGGGCGCGGTGAGGCCAGTGTCCTTCCATGCCTGGTCGGCTTGCCGGCGCAGGGCGGCGCCCAGAGTCTCCGCGGCGGCGCAGCACTCGACGATGCGGGAGGCCTTGACGGGGTCGTTCTCCTGGGCCAGCGGCCAGATCGGCGGGGTCAGGCTGGTGTACCAGATACGGTTGTTGACCTGCCCTTCCTGGTCAAATCCGCCCACCCACACGCGCAGGCTGGCACGCGTGTCCTTCGGAAGGCTGTTGATGGTGGTGAATGCCTCGGGCCGGCAGCCTGGCCGGTGTTCATCACCGGCGAGTGCCAGCGCGGGCAGGGCCCGGAACAGGGCGTGGTCGGCGTCCGCGCGGCGCGGGCTGCGCCGGCGTTCCGCGGGCATCTTGGGGTCGATGTCGTAAACGAGGTAGGGATCGGTGGCCTCCAGGGGCGGGTGCTGGGTAGCCCAGGTCAGGTAGGCGTCGGTGACGTGCTCGCCGCTGGCGTCCGGGACCAGGAGTGCCGCGTGCACGGAGCAGCCGGTCAGCAGCCGCTTGGGCCAGGTCACCTCCGGCGGTGCCTGCAGCGGATCGGCGGCGGGCTGTTCCCAGGGGCAGGCGTCACTGCCAGGAGCCTGGCCGTCACCGCGGTAGGGCGTCTGGTGCAGCAGCAGGGTTTCGTACAGGGTGCGGCCGCGGGGGTGGAAGGAGACGGTGGAGCGCAGCGGTCCGGCTTTCAGCTGGCCGCTTGTGACACCTTCGACGGTGCGGGTGGTGGCCCGCCCGGAGGGTCCGTAGTAGTGGTAGGCGAGCAGGCTCCACAGCGCTTCCCTGGTGGGCACGGGCTGGGGGTCGGTGTCGGTGTGGCGGGGGTTGAACCAGACCAGGTTGCGGCCGGCTGCGCGGCCGTAGACGAGGGAGTTGATCCCGCTGCGTTTGGGGCACTGGATGGCCAGTGCGGCGTCCTGCCACCACGGGCGCGTGGGGTGGAAGAGGTCGAAGGCGCCGGGGTCGGCATCGAAGTAGGCGTGCACGGCATCGGTATCGAAGCCGTCTTCGCATCTGAGGAGTTCTGCGCGGTGGTCCAGCCAGTCCTTGATCGGCTGGTCCGGGTCGTCGAGTTCGGTGACGGCGGCACATATCGCCGCCAGGGCCCGGTAGAGGCCGGACCGGGCGGGCGGCAGGGGCAGGGCCAGGTCGTCGATGCGGTGTGCGTCTGTGAGGAGCTCACGTAAGCCGACGTACTCGATGTGCTTGCCGCAGCGCACCGGGATGCAAGGTTTCAGGTCGATCCGGTAACTCGGCGGTGGCATCGCGAACACTCCCTCTTCGCCTCCTGCCGGGCTGTGCGGGGCCACGGCGAGGAGGCGGAACGACGCGCTCGGGCGGAGCGCTGCGGGCTGGATGCGGCGTGGCGGGGCGCGCCCGGGCTGGGTCCGTGGATGACGGGTGTCTGGGGCGGGAGGGATCGGAGGGGCCGCAGAGACGACAGAAGGAAACATTCCGTGACGCGCGATACGCACCGTCACATGGATCAAGGACAACATCCGCGGTGAACTGCCGTACAGAACCTGCGAACTAGTGTGATCAACGGCTGGCGTACGTGCCGGGCGCACGACGGGGGACGCTGCGCGCCGTGTGCTCCGCCGCGCGCTGTACCCGGATCGCATGTCCCTCAGCAGTACCGGACCTGAACGGGCAGGGTGAGGCCGACTGTGACTGCGTCGGGATTCTGCAGCCTGTGTGACGGCGGGCCTCAGTACGCCGCGGGGGCCGTTTCACCGTGGATGAGGCCGAGTTCGTTGTCCATGTGCAGCTGGTGGCGGCCGAGCTGGACTGGTTGCGGACAGTCCGGGTCGTGCGGGAGGAGGACGAGGTCGGCGAGCAGAGGGTGCTGTTGCCAGGCGTCCGGGCCATGGTGGTCCTGGGTAGCGGCGGCGGCCCAGGCGCTGGGGACCGGCACGGTGTGCTGCAGGACGGTGCGGATGGCGGCTGGGCGCAGGTGAGGTCCCTGGGGCAGAGGCAAGCGGCCTGCTGCGTCGAGGGTGGCCGGGTGGCCGGGGCGCTGGTAGGAGGCGAGGACGCGGCGGGGCCGGTCGTGCGGGCGGGTGGCGGCCTGGGCAGCGGTCAGTTTCTGGCGGTGCAGGTCGGACAGGGAGGTGACCCGGTCGTGTGGGGGGATGAGGTGGGTGTTGCTGGTGTGCTCCTGGGCCAGCTCGGCGGCCAGGTGTTGCTCGTGGAGGGCGGCGAGCGGGCCGGACCAGGTGGCCGGCAGTCCGGACTGGTGGATGAGTTCGACCAGGTTCTGGGCTTGCTCGGGCAGGGTGATCCGCTGGTGGCCGGGCAGGGTGAGCAGGTGGGCGCTGGCGTGCTGGAGGTAGGGGTGGTCGGTTGCGGCCCAGGCGTCGGGCAGCAGGGTGATGCGGTCGTGGTCGACGGGGTGCAGGACGGTGAGGCGGGGGCCGCGGGCCTGGATCCAGGGCGGACGTGGGGTGACGCCGGGGGGACGTTCGTTCTGCCAGGCTTGTTCGAAGCGCCACAGCCGTCCCGCGCGCTGGATCAGCCGGGCCAGCGAGGTGAGGTCGCTGACCACGAGGTCGGCGTCGATGTTGAGGCTGAGTTCCAGCAGACTGGTCGTGACCACCACCAGCCGTTCGGGGCGCGGCCCGAACGGGCCGAGCTGGGTACGGACCTGGGCCAGCGCCCGTTCGAGGCACTGGCCGGGGAAACGGGCGTGGACCAGCAGCAGGTCTTGCGGGCCTGCGGGCCATTCAAGGAACTGCTGCAGGTAGCGGTAGGTGTCCTGGGCATCGGCGACCGTGGCGCACACGATGACGGCGCATCCGCCCAGCCGTGCCACGGGGCCGACTGCGGCCGCGATACGGGCCAGCCGCTCACCCGTTCTGGCCCGGCGTGCCGGAGCCTCGAGGCGCCGGTAGCGCGCTGGGGTCAGCCGGAGTGTGATGGTGCGCTGCTGGGCGGCGGCGTGCTGCGTGCGTACGTCGGCAGGGATGACAGCAGGCTGGGCAGTGGCGGCGTCGGCGAACAGCCAGCCCGGGTAGGGCACGGTGAACTCGTCCTCTCGCGCGATCAGATCGCGTCTGCGATGTCCGGCACCGGTCAGGTAGGAGTACACGAGTTCGCGTGCCGTCTGTCCCGGCAGTGTCGCCGACAGCACAACCACCGGAGTGCGCAGGCTACCGAGCCAGTGCAGCAGCCGCAGCAGGATGCGCCGGCTGAACGCGGTGAGCGCGTGCGCCTCGTCGACGACAACGCACTTGCCCGACAGGGACAACATCCGCAGGGCGCTGTCGCGTACCGGGAGCGCGGCCATCAGTGCCTGGTCGACGGTGGCGACGGTGAACTGGGCCAGCAGTGCGCGGTCCCAGCCGCGTACCCAGCCGTCCGGGAGGATCCGGCGCCAGGTCCCGCTCTTCCCACCGTTGCCTGGCGGCCGGCAGTCGTCGTCATCGTGTTCGTCGGTGTGGGGGTCGTCGCCGGTGCAGGCGGGGACGTCGCCGGGGGCGAGCATCTCATCGGAGTAGGCGGCGTTCAGCCAGCTGTGGTTGTGCACGAGCGTGAGCACGGCCGGGGTAGGACGGTGCGCATGAAGGTAGCCGCACAGCGTGTCGTAGGCGGCGTCCGCGGTGGCTGTGGTGGGCAGCAGGAAGCACAGTCCCCGGCTGCCGCAAGCGTCGTTGAGGATGCGGGACGCCTCCAGGGCGGTGACGGTCTTGCCCGCGCCGGTACCGTCGGTGACCAGCACAATCCCAGCGCCCCGCGCACCGGCCAGCCGGGGAAGACTGTCCAGGATTGATGCCTGAAGGGGATTCGGGGCGCGCAGGTGGGGATGCGCGACGGTAAACGGCAGCACCGGCAATTCGATCCGCGCCAGCCGTGACTCCTCCACCACCTCACGGGCCTTCCACCGGGCCCAGGCGAAATGCTGGGCCGCACCATAGGCAGGCGCGTCCGCCCGCGGCGCCCACACCTTGCGCTGGCTGGCCAGCCGGTCGGCGGCCATCACCAGCCCGGTCATCAGTACCGCCGCCGTGACCGACATCTGCTCCGGCGCAGTTTCGGCACCTGTCAGATGCCGCACCTGAGCGGCGTAGCGGTAACGGATCTCCTGCCACAGCTGGCCGCCCAACTCGACTTGCACGCGCCGGACGCTGGCCGCGCCGTGCACATCGAGCTGAGGGAAACGTCCGTGGTGACCGCCGGCAATCTGCGCCATCCGCACAGCCGGGCTGGCATCACCGGACAGTTCGTAGCCCATCTCCGCAAGGATCCCAAGCAGGGCATGCGCGGAAGCCCGCTCGTGCCGCATCAGCCTCCACCGGCCCGCGTCAGCCCGCAGCTCATCACTGACCCGTGCCCACGCAACCGGCTCGCAGGCCTGAAAACGGCTCACCTTACCCAAGTCATGCAGGCCTGCAATGAACATCACCACACGGCGGGCCTGCACCCGGCTCATCCCCAGCCCCGCCGCAACAGCGGCACGCTGCGGCCCGGTCAGCAGCCGGTCCCACAACTCCCCCGCCACCGCAGCCGTATCGAGCATGTGGAACAGCACCGGATAGATCAGCCCGTGCCGAGCACAGTACTTACCCCACAGACACAACGTGAGTCCGCCGATCCGGCCGTCTTCCAGCACCCCCATACTCGCCCCTCCTGACAGCTGCCGAAACCGGACACGTCGCCCTCTACCCCGCCACGCCCCGGCAGGCGCCAACTGCTTCCCACAACCGCCCTCTTGAGTGAAATAGCCACAAAGACTGCAATATCAGCTCTGGAAACAGGACAGACTGCCTCAGTCACGCTGCCCACACCGACATCACACAACGACGAAGTCACCACACAAGCGCAGGTCAAAGAGAGTCCGTCCCGCACACGCGGAGATGCACCGGTACCGAGGAAGTCGGCCTCGGTGGTGTCGGCGTCTGTCCCGCGCACGCGGAGATGCACCGACCGTGTCGCACATCGCCTCGTAGGTTCCGGCGTCCAGCCCGCACGAGCGGAGATGCACCGTGATCGCCCGGGTCATCGACATCACCCATACCGGCCACCCCGCACGCGCGGAGATGCATCGATGACCGCCCCGGGAGCCCTCCTGGCCGTCCCGTCCACTCCGCACACGCAGAGATGCACCGGCCTCGTCGGGAATCTGCGCCACCCGGACTAATGCCTACACCGCACGCGCGGAGATGCACCGTACGACGCGACCTACCAGCGCGCCGAGGAAGAGCCCCACCCGCGCACACGCGGAGATGTACCGGTCCGTCCGCCCTGCCGCTTCCTCAGATGCGGATCCACCCCGCGCGCGGAGATGCACCGTTCGGGCACTTCGAGGCTGGTTGCGATGCCGAGTTCACCCCGCAGCGCAGCAATGCACCAACCGTGAGGCGGGGTAGGTCCGACTGGCGCACGTCCGCCCGCACACGCAGGGATGCACCGATCGACGGAACGAACGCGCGGATCGTTACCCTGTCCACTCCGCG
Source organism: Streptomyces sp. NPDC026500 (assembly GCF_055567635.1). Lineage (NCBI taxonomy): Bacteria > Bacillati > Actinomycetota > Actinomycetes > Kitasatosporales > Streptomycetaceae > Streptomyces > Streptomyces sp. NPDC026500. Next base: position 41,749 of record NZ_JBVHQB010000039.1, read on the forward strand.
CGCGCGGAGATGCACCAGACGTGACGGATGCACCCAAGAGCCCGCGCGCGTCCAGTCCGCACACCCGCAGAGATGCACCAGTCACCAGCACCTACACACCCCGGGGATATTTCGCCCATTCCGCACACGCGAAGGTGCAGCAGCGCTCGCCCCCATCACGGCCGGCCAGGGCGGGTTCGGGCTATGCACGCAGAGATGTACCGCGGCGGGACGCGATCCGCCGTCCCGCCTCGAAGGCCAGCGCGCGCACACGCAGAACGCACCGTCACCGAAGACTGTGACGTTCGCACACGCGGAGAGTAGTGATGTACCGCGCTTCACGCCCATAGGCCAAGACAGGTACTCCGGACGCACGAACCAAGATCAAAACTTCTACGCGATTCGCATCGGAATGTCCTGAACTTTTGCGTGACTTGCCACGATCACCTTTCACGCAATGTCACGTCATAGAACCAACACACCAGCTCAACAGAGCTTTCCAGGTGACATTCCGGTGAGAGAGATCTTGGACGTTTCAGTGCGAGACAACAGCCTGCACACCGCCATCGCCCGCATCCAGCAGGTCAACGCGGCCCTCGACTGCTCGATGGAGACCGAAACAGAACAGCTCATCAACGAGCTCCTGCACACCAGAGGCAAAGAGGAGCCAGCCTCATGACCGCGGCCGCCGGAAAGAACCGGCAGCGCACGAGCACGGGAACGGCATTCCCTGCCAGGCTCGGCCGCCCGCACAAACTCCTCATCGGCGTGGTCGTCGCCGGTGCACTCGTCATCGCCGGAATCGGCTTCACCGGTTCGTACGCGGCGGTCCGTGAGCTGGCGCTGAAGAAGGGGTTCGGGAACTTCAGTTACGTCTTCCCGATCGGCATCGACGCGGGCATCGGCGTCCTGCTCGCCCTGGACCTACTGCTGACCTGGATCCGCATCCCGTTCCCGATGCTGCGCCAGACCGCGTGGCTGCTGACCATGGCCACGATCGCCTTCAACGGCGCGGCGGCCTGGCCGGACCCGCTGGGTGTCGGCATGCACGCCGTCATCCCGGTCCTGTTCGTGGTCTCGGTCGAGGCCGCCCGGCACGCGACCGGCCGAATAGCCGACATCACCGCCGACAAGCACATGGAGGGCGTGCGCCTCACCCGCTGGCTGCTCTCCCCGCTCCCCACGTTCCTGCTGTGGCGCCGGATGAAGCTGTGGGAGCTGCGCTCCTACGAGCAGGTCATCAAGCTGGAGCAGGACCGACTCGTCTACCAGGCCCGCCTGCACTCCCGTTTCGGCCGCGCCTGGCGCCGCAAGGCCCCCGTCGAATCCCTGATGCCCCTGCGCCTGGCCCGCTACGGCGTCCCCCTCGCCGAGACCGCCCCCGCCGGACTCGCCGCGGCCAGCATCGACGAGTTCACGGACGACAGGCACTCGAACCCAGCCGCACTGCCTCACTACGTCTTCGAGCGCGACAACACCATCACCGCAGCGGGTGAACTCCCCGCCGCAGAGGACGTACAGGGCGCGGCGAGCGCCCGGCCCGACGACTTCGGCGACGGAGAGCCAGCCGCCGATGAACCATCAGCAGACCTCGCCCATCCCAAAGACGGTTTGGACCACGGCCGCGCTCCGGCACCACCCGCAGACGTAAGAGCGCACCCTGCCAAGGAAACGCGCAAGACGCGAGTGAACGCGGACATCGAAAAGCAGCAGGAACCTGAAGCGAGAAACGGCAGTGGTCTCTCCGTGGTCGACCGCTACTACCTCGCCTGGAAGGATTACCAGGGCCTGCACGGCGAACAGCCCTCCGGCAAGGAGCTCTCCGCACACCTCGCCGGCAAGGGCATAACAGGCCGCGGCGGCAGCCCAGTCAGCCCCTCCACGCTGCGCCGGTACTTCCTGCACTTCCGCATCTACGAGATCTGGGCGGACCACCGGCTCGAGAGCACGATTCCCTCACCGCACACCGTGGCTCAGATCTGCGCCCAGCGCGGAATCACCGCCCAATACAACCGGGCCATCACCACCGACGACATCCTCAACCACACACACGACTACGAACGCCGATGGCAAGCCATCAGAACGCACCAGCCAAAACCCAGCCCCGAGGGCTAGTGGGTACGTCACGTGGAGGCGCGGCACGACGTCAGTCGGTCCGGTCAATGCGCGCTTCGGTCGGTCGCTCTGTGCTCAGTGGCTGGTTGTGGTCGCCTTGCTGCTGTCGGGTATGCGGGGCAGTCAGTCGCCGAAGGTGGCGAATGTCCAGGAGCGGCTGGTGGATGGCATGTTGCAGGCGCCGGCCTACAGGGTCACTCTGCGGGCAGGGCGAGCGCGAGCTTGCCCGTGACGCGGCCGTCGAGAAGGTGTCGGATGGCTGCGGCGGTATCGGCGAGCGGGTACACACTGTCCACGACAGGGCTGAGCGTGCCTGTGTCGATGAGAACGGTCAGGTCGCGCAGCCCATCGGCGTGCTCCGAGGCAATGAAGGTGCCCAGGTGCTGTCCGGTGAATGGAGACAGCATCTGTGCGCGGAGCTGCCGGTCAGTACCGCCGAGCCAGGGGCCGTTCGCCTCGCCGCCGGTGATGACGAGCCTGCCGCGGGGCGTGAGGGCGCGGCGCAGATCCCGCAGGCCGCGATTGCCCGCGATGTCGATGACGGCGTCGTAGCGTCGCGGGCCGGCGAGGAAGTCCTCGCGCGTGTAGTCGATCACGTGGTCGGCGCCCAGCGCCCGTACGGCGTCGAGCTTGGGGGTGCTCGCGACGGCCGTGACCTGCGCACCGAAGGCGTGGGCGAGCTGGACGGCGAAGGTGCCCACGCCGCCGGCGGCTCCCGTGATCAGGACCTGCTGACCCTCCTGGACCTTGCCCTTGTCGCGAACCGCCTGGAGTGCGGTGAGCGCGCTGACGGGGACCGTCGCCGCCTCCTCGAAGGTGAGTCCGGCCGGCTTGGGAGCGATCCTGTCGGGGCGGGCGGCGGCGTATTCGGCGAACGCGGCGACTGCCGTGCCGTAGACCTCGTCGCCGGGCGCGAACCCGGTCACTTCGGGGCCGACCGCCTCGACGACACCGGCGATGTTGCGGCCGGGGTTGGGGAGCTTCGGCCTGCGCAGCCCGCTCACGGGGCGGATCGCGTAGGGCAGACCGGCCATCATGTGCCAGGTTCCCCGGTCCACGCTGGAGGCGCGCACCCGCACCAACACCTCGCCCGGCCCGATGCTCGGCCGGGTGAGCCGCGCCGGGCGCAGCACGGCTTCCGGCTCGGCGCCATAGCGTTCCTGCACGACGGCCGCCATCGTCTGGGTCCCATCGGTGGTCGCGATCGGCTCGCTCATGTTCCGCATCATCACTGCTCCCGGTTGCATATCCCGCGTACTTACGCCGTAAGTACAACACTTACGGCGTAAGCTGGTCAACGCAGGGAGACCACGAGAGGAAGTGACCGTCCACCGTGACCCGACGTACCACCCGGCAGCCGACCCGCGAGACGCTCAGCCGGCAGCGGGTGCTGCGTGCCGCCGTCGAACTCGCCAACGCCGGCGGCCTGGAGACGCTCAGCATGCGCAAGCTCGGCGAGGCCGTCGGAGTCGAGGCAATGTCCCTGTACAACCACGTGGCCAACAAAGAGGACCTGCTCGACGGCATGATCGACCTGGTCTTCGGCGAGGTCGAACTGCCCACGCCGGGTGACGACTGGCGACAGGCGATGCGGCAGCGGGCCATCTCCATGCGCCTCGTGCTGTCCCGCCACCGCTGGGCAATCGGGTTGATGGAGTCACGTTCCACACCGGGCCCGGCCACTCTGCGTCACCACGATGCCGTTCTCGGCTGTCTGCGTCAGAGCGGATTCTCCCTCACTCTGACTGCCCACGCCGTCTCGGTACTCGACAGCTACATCTACGGGTTCGCCCTGCAGGAGAAGACCTTGCCCTTCGACTCCCCGGAGGAGACCGCCGAACTGGCGGATTCCATCATGGGCGGTTTCGGCTACGGCGAGTACCCGTACCTGACCGAGATCGCAACCGCTCACGTCATGCGTCCCGGGTACGCCTATGGCGACGAGTTCGAATTCGGACTGGACCTCATCCTCGACGGCCTCCAGCAAGCGGCGGGCTGACGAGCCGGTGGCGTGCCCACCGCACAATCCGGTGCGCTGCAGTGCCGAACCGGTGAGGGCAGACGAGCGCAAGGCGGCCGGCGCACCATGAGCACCTCGAGCCAGGACACGGCCAGCCGTTCCGACCCTGAGCGCGATCATGTGGTGGCCAACTGCGATCCGAAACGCTTTGATTTCAGGCTCGTTGATGGTGTGTGAGTGATCTGGTGGGGGATGCGCGGGCCTGGTCACCGGACACGCAGGAGGCTGTGCGGTTGCTGTCGGCGCCGGTGGAGGGGCGGGATCGAGCCGGAGTGGGCAAGTACCTCAAGCGTTGAGGGCTGACCTTCCAGCGTCTGGACAAACGGTCGGTCGAGCAGGACACGGAAGCGGTGCGCGTCTGGTACGAGGAGACCTGGCCGGCCATCCGGGCCAAGGCGAAGGCGGAGAACGCCGAGGTTCTCCTCGGCGACCAGGTCGGGGTCCGGTCGGACCAGGTCACCGGCGGTACTTGGGGCGCGAGGGGTGCGACTCCCATCGTCCGCCGCGCCGGGAACCGCTTCTCCGTGAACGCTATGTCTGCGATCAGCACCCGTGGCCGGATGCGCTTCATGGTCTTCGCCGAGTCGTTCGACGCGAAGGTCATGTGCCGCTTCCTCGCCCGGATCATCAGACACTTCGACCGGAAGGTCCACCTCGACCGGCACTCGGCCCACCGCTCGAAGACGGTCCGGGCCCGGCTGGCCGGCCACAAAGACGAGATCGACCCGCACTTCCTGCCCTCGTACTCACCCGAGCTGAACCCGGACGAGCTGGTCAACGCCAGCCTCAAACGGAGCCTGCCCACACCCGCAGAGCCAAGAACCAGGCCGAACTCGCCACCGAAACCCGCAGGTCCTTCCACAGACGACCGCGTCAACCCCACATCGTCCCCGGCTGCTTCTGCCGCTGCCCGACGGGCACCATCGCCTCGCTCTCGCCCCAGCCTGTGTCCTGTCGGGGGGGCGAGGTGCCCGGTGGCCCGCCAGTACGACCGCAGTGCGGCCAACTTGACCTCTCACACCTCTTCGCCCGGCTCCTGTGGGTGGCGTGGTTTTCAACCTGTCTCGTCGTCGATCAATCCGTAGGGCGGCTGCGTCTCGTCTCGGCTGAAGCGGACAATCACACGGTCCTCGATCAGCTCGGGTGGGCTGTTATCGGCGACGATGACCTGCGCCCCGTTGCCATGGTGTGCCAGCCATTGTGTGAGGTGCCGATAGAAGTCGTCGGTGCTGACAGCATCCGCGATGAGGGTGTCGCGGCCGGTGCCGTGGCCGAGATTCTTTTGAGGACTGTCGATCATGAGGAAGCCGGGGTGCGAGGCGCCGCTCTCGAAGGCTGTTTCGAAGATAGCCAGTTGCCATGCAAGGGTGATGAGTGTCCTGGCTCCCGAAGATGCGCCCTGGTAAGGCTCACCACGCACAAAGGGAGTCAGGTCGCTCCCCACGTGAGCCTGGCTGAGTTTGGGGTAATGCCACTCATCGCACGGGAAGGTCGCCTGCCCGGGCGCGGCGTCGTCCAGGTCTTGGCCGACGGGAGCGAGCATCGCACCGGAATCTGGGTCGGGAACATGAAGGCCCGCCGCGACCGGCTCGACCAGGCACAGCTCGCCGCGCTTGCCGAACTCGGCGTCGACTGGGCGCAGTAGCTACGTGAGCGGGGGCTCTCGGCCTCTCAGGTCCACAGCAGCGGGGGCCGCCATCGAACCCGGTGGCGGCCCCCGCTGCTGTGTGGGATCCGACTCCTGCTCTAGCCGCCGCCATGAAAGCCCGCCGTACCTGCCCCACCTGCCGCACGGACCGCGGTTACGTCATCCCCGCACCCTCGGCTGCTGCTGGCCGTGCGCAGAGCCCACCGGCTGACCAGCCACCACCGAACCTGCCGCGGAGAAGAAGCCCTCAGACCAGTGTGGTCCGGGAGCTTCTCCGTCTTGTGTCGCACAAGTGCGAAATCAGGCGACCTTACCCAGCAGATAGCCCTGGAGCGGCCATCTGGTCAGTCCAGCCGTATTTCAGTTGGCCGGCCCGCTTCCGTTGCGGCAGTACCGGATCGCCCCGGTGGGACCGGATCGAAGACAGATGTCCAGGTGGACGGTAGTGCTCCCACTGAAGGAGACCGTGTGACCCGTGGTGCACGTACCGGCCCCGTTCGCGTCCTCGATGGACACGTAGTGCGTGCCCCCGCTGTCGGTCCACGAGGCTCGGCCCCAAGCGCGAAGTCCGTCAGCCTGGTTGTCGCAGACCCTGAACGTGTCCGGGCCTTCCCACTGAGCGATTCCGCCTGGGGCCCCAGAGTCGGTAGTGACAACCTGCCAGTCGGTGCTGGCCGAAGCCGGGCCGGAAACCATGAGGGCTGCCGCACCGGCAAAGAGCAGGACACCGAGTGCTTTCATCGGCTTGTTGCGTACAGATGACAGTTTGTTCATGACCTCACTTTCACCTGCGCGTACCTGATGGGCAACCAGCTTTTTCCAGCCAACAAGCTCGACCTCGTACTGCTCGCACATATGCGAGCCACGGGAAATGGGGAGAACTGCGCGCCGACGAAGACGATCGCGATCTGGGTCGCGGGCTCGTCCCACAGGTAGCGGAAGTACTCGAACGCCTCCCCGTTGAGCCACTGCGCCTCGTCCACGAGAAACGTGCGGGGCCTCTCGGACAGGGCGGTCTTCAGCAGGCGGTCGAACTCGCTGGGGTGGCGGGGCGGCTCCCCGGGCAGGCGGAGCGTCTCGAACAGCTCGTAGCGGACCGCGCGGGCGGTCGGACGCGCCCGGAAAGTAGCCCGGCAGACCTCCTCGCCCCGGGTGTCCTCCAGCTCGTGCAGACGCGTGTTGACTGCCAGGGTCTTCCCGAACCCGGCGTTGCCGTGGATGCACATCATCGCCCGCGCAGCGACGCTGTCCGCGATGTTCTCCCGCGCGGTGAGCAAAGCCCTCGTGGTCACGATGGAGGCGTCGGGCAGGTCGACGTACTGGTACGTGGGTGCAGTCACCGCGCGGCACCATCCTGCCCGCTGCCGCCAGCCTGCGCTGCCGGCCCGCCCTCCTCAGGAGCCTGGGGTTCGGGGATCTGGCGGGTGCGGGCGGCGAGCGACGGCGGAGTACGCCAGCCCGGCGGGGCCGCAGCCGGTGGAATCAGGTCCGGCAGCGCCAGCCTCGACAGATCTGCCCGGTCAGTCGCCGCCAGCTCCGCCCCGGCCTCCACCGCGGACACCGCCCCCAGACGTTCCGGCTTCCCTGGCCGCGTCACGGCGGCGTAGCGCTCACGCTGCGCCGCCGTCAGGTCCTTCCGCAGACGCCGACTCCGCGCGGCCCGCGCTGTACGGACCGCGGTGATCTGCTCCGGGCTTGCCTCATCCGAGACGGTCGCAGGCCCCAGGTAGCGCCCGGTCGTGGCGTCGAAGACCTCGATCCGGTGATCGTGGTACGGCATGAACCGCACCCTCACCCCCGTACCCGCCCGGCCCGTCATCCACGGCCCCACATAGTCCCGCCGCCGGAACCGGACACCGCAGGTAGAGATCACCCTGATCCGACCGTCGTCCTCCAGCGTGAACGTCCACAACTCCTCCGGGCTGACCTCCCGCAACGGAGTCGGACGGCCTCCCACACTGCAAGAGGAGACCGCCCGCCCAGCGGCTGGGGCCGGTGGCAGGTGTTCCACCACTCCACCCAGCCCAGCAAGCGAGCGGTGAAGTCCTCGAACCCGAGGAGCACCTCGTCCTTCGGCCGCGCCCGGCGCTGGCCCGGGCGCGGCTGGCGCACATAGCCAGGCAGCGCCGCGAGGAACATCGACTCCACCGCCCGGTTCAGACCCTCCACCGTGCCCTTCAAGTGCGGGGTGTACGCGGGAAGGTCCTCCACCTCCACCACCAGCGCGCCGAACGCCGCCGCGACCGTCTTCGACAGGAAGTCCTTGCCCCGGTCCACACGCACCTTCTCCGGGAGCCCGCCCTGCGGCCCGAACGGCTCCTCACGCAACACCGCCGCCCGCAACGCGGCCAGCACCGACTCCCGCGACGGATACCCGGCCGTGACCGCCACACCCATGACCGTGTTCGTCGCACAGTCCACGAACCAGGTGACCCACGGACGGCAGGCAGCGCCCTCGACATCCACCAGGACCGGGGCCTGGACGTGATCGGCCTCCCACACCTGATTCCGCCACCCACGCGGCCGGGCCAGGAACACATCATGCTTACGGGCCTCACGCTCACCACCAGCAAGCCCCGCCCGCTCCCCCGCAGTCAGATCCCGCCCAATCGCACGATGCAGGGTCTGAACCGACGGCGGCGGTTCACCCTCACCCCGCGCCGCGCGAGCGGTCAGCTCACGATGGACAGCGGCAACATTCCCTTTCCAGAGCCCGAGCAGAGACCGGACCTCCGGAGTAACCGTGAACCTCCCGTAATACCGGTTCCGCTCTCCCAGGGCCGCGGCCCCGTCTTCCTCGGCGGCCGCCAACCACCGCCATACCGCCCGCTCCCGCACCCCGAACGTCTCACCCACCGCCCGCACGTGCCCGGTGGTGAGCTTCCCCTCCCGGCGCAGAGCCAGCAACCGGCGCACCGCCGGCCCCCGCAACGCCCGAGCCGACACTGCCGACAACACCCCGCCCGAACCCTCCGAAGCCGGGAGCTGTAGTTCCTCGTCCACTCACCCATCACACCGACCCCGCTCAGCCGATGGATCAGAACTCACGAAACTGAGACAGCGTCACTCCTGGAGCGATAAAGGCCCAAGACAGCGATCCCCCACCGATCTCTCACGTCCATGACAGTGACACCAGAGCCCGAAACAGGCCCCGACCAGCATCAACACCCCATAGACTCACTGTCTCTCACACCACTGTCCCCAAACCGAGAGATCGCACGCTGCCCCGTGACGAGAACGAGAGGGGTGGCGGTTAGGACCACGCCGGAAAGGCGGAGTGCTCAAGTGTCGTACGTGCCGTCCCACGGGGCGGAGAACCCCAGGCGGTCGGGGTAGAGCTCGGCCCAGTCGTCCTCTCCCTCGCCCTCCGCATGGCGTTCGGTGACCAGCCCGAAGAGCACGCCGTCGACGCTCAGCTGGAAGGGGCGGATCGCGATGTCCCCGTACTCGAGCCCGGGAAGGCCGTCGAGCAGCTCTGCCAGCCGGGCCTTCGCCCGCACCCGCACGGAGTCGTTCCCATGGGGATGACGCTGCTGCTCGGCCCATGTTCCGGAACACCAGATGTCCGAGTGGAGGTGCCGCCCCTGGGGGTCGAACCGGTGAAGCACGGCATAAAGGCGCTTCTGGTCCTCCCATCCCTCGCCACGGCTGAACCCGCTTGGGAATGCGTAGGTGACCGAAGCGAGGAACTGGCCTTGGGTGTACCGGCCGATGGTCGCCGTCCGGTAACCGGGCTCGTGGATGATCGGAACGATCTCGGGGACTGCCATGGTGGAACCGTAGAGGGGACCACTGACACCCTGGTGAGCTGGACGTAACCCGGACAGCAGTCACCCGCATGAGGGGCCAGGGGCGTTCAGCGGGCGGCCGGGGTGCGGAGCGGTCGACTTCATCGGATGGTGCCTCGCGGTGGGTTGAGCCTGTGCTGGTATGCCAGAAACGTCGAGCCGGTACGCGACGCTGAGAGGCGGGCACCGCCTGGCCGGCAACCGCTGAAGGCCGGCCAGGCCGACGTCATCCGAGCGGGACAGGCCCTGCAACCCGGGGACCAGCGTTCAGATGAGCTGTGATGCGCGTAATCGTCCGGGCGTTGTCCTCGAACAGATGCGCCTGCATGCCCGCCGCCTGGGCAGCCTCAACATTGACTGGGAAATCGTCGATGAACAGACAGCTCTCCGGCCGCACCTCCAGGCTGGCACATACGGCCTCGAAGGCACGCGGGTCCGGCTTCTCGATGCCGATCTCGTGCGAGTACACGATCTGCTCGACCAGTTCGTCGAAGTGGTACAGCCCTGTCTCCCGCTCCCGGGCGCCAACGAAGCTGTTGCTCAGGATGCCCAGCCTGCAGCTTCCTCGCAGCCCTTGCACATAAGCGATGAGTTCCTCGTTCGGCTTTCCCAGGTATTCCGCCCAGAGATCAGCCATGAAGCCTTCAACCTGGGGCGCGTCGAGCCCCAAGCGTGCTGCCACCTGCTCGTGAACCTCTCGTTCACTGATGCTCCCGACGCTCCCGGCTTGCCACACGTCGCGCAGCCGCTCATGCACAGTGCCGAGCGGCAACTCCAGCCGCTCTTCCCACCGCTGCACCCACCCCGTTTCCGGCGTGATCTCCAGCACGCCACCGATATCGAGAATGACGCAGGTCGCCGTCACTCGAACTCCCCCTCTCCGTCCTGCCCTGCTGGCGAGCGCACACCGCTCGCTCGTGTGATCTACGGAGACACTGTCGCCCTTCCCTCTGGGGCAAGGTCAAGCGATCTTGAACCCTTGTGGCAGCCTGAGGTTCCCCCGAGATGCGGGGAAAGGTGACAGCAGGTCAGATGGGTCTCATGAGAGGAGCCCAGAAGATGCCTGCCCCGAGGAAGTACCC
>NZ_JBVHQB010000040.1:0-50569 GCF_055567635.1 Streptomyces sp. NPDC026500
ACACCGTCGTCAAGGACACCGGCCGTATGCACCACCGCCGTCAGCGGCCACTCCACGGGCACGGCGGCCAGGACGGCGGCCAGCGCATCACGGTCGGCCACGTCGCACGCGACCAGCTCGACCTCCGCACCCAACTCACCCAGCTCGGCGAGCAGTTCCGCAGCACCGGCGGCATCGGCGCCACGACGGCTGAGCAGCAACAGCCTGCGGGCACCATGCTCAACAACCAGGTGACGGGCGAAAAGCCGGCCGAGCATGCCCGTCGCACCCGTCACCAGCACCGTCCCGGAGGTCTCACCCAACAGCGCCGGCACCTCGTCCCCACGCCCACCCGCCAGGACACGGGCCAGCCTCGGAACACTCACCACCCCCTGCCGCACAGCGAGTTCGGGCTCACCGACAGCCAGGGCGGCAGGAAACACCGACAGCGACTCGGCCCGACCATCCAGGTCGACCATCACCAACTGACCCGGATTCTCGGACTGCGCCGAACGCAACAAACCACGCACCGCACCACCGACGGGGTCGGACGTCACGGCGTCGCTGGTGAGCCACACCAGCCTTACCCCGGTGAGGAGTTCGTCGGCAAACCACGCCTGGAGAGTGCCCAGCGCGACAGTCGCCGCCGCATGCACAGCAGCCGGCACGTCGGAGTCGTCCGACACCACCGGGGAGACGAACACGGCATCCGGCAGCGGCTCGCCCGCCCCCACCGCGGCGGAGAGCGCGGCGACATCCGGGTACTCGGTCACCCGAGCCCTGCAGGCCGCCAGCCCGTACACATCCCGACCCAGAACGGCCCAAAGCTGCCCCTCAGCACCCGCCGCACTCGCCGCACCCGCGGCAACCTCGGCAACCGGCACCCACTCCACCCGGAACAACGAATCCAGATGACCACCGTCAGCCGCCCGGACCTGCTCGGCCGAGGCCGCGCGCAGAGTGAGTGCGTCGACCGTGGCGACCGGGTGACCGGTCTCGTCCGCCACCAGCAGTGCGAAGGTGTGCGGGTCTCCGAGGGCGTGCGGAGTGAGCCGCATCCGCAGCCCGGTGGCACCCGCCGCGTGCAGCGTGACGCCCGACCAGGCGAACGGAAGCAGAGCACCGGCGGAGGTGTCCTCGGACTCGCCGTACCCGATGGCGTGCAGACCGGCGTCCAGCAGTGCGGGATGCACCCCGAACCGAGATGCCTCACGCCGCCCGGCCTCAGGCAGCAGCACCTCGGTGAACAGCTCGCCGCCACGCCGCCACGCGGCCGTCAAGCCCTGGAACAACGGACCGTACGCAAGCCCCTCGGCGACCAGGTCGGCGTACAGATCGCGCACGTCCACCGGTACGGCACCGGCCGGGGGCCACTCCGTCAGTTCCGGGACCTCGGTACGGGCCCCACCGGCGAGCAGCGCACCGGAGGCGTGCCGGGTCCACGGCTCCTCCGCGAGCGCGTCCTGCCGACGCGAGTGCACACTGAACGGACGCCGACCCGCGCCGTCCGGAGCCTCCACGACAAGCTGGAGCTGCACGCCACCACGCTCGGGCAGCACCAGCGGAGCCTCCAGCATCAACTCCTCGACCGTGTCGCACCCCACCTGGTCACCCGCCCGCACCGCCAGGTCCACGAACGCCGTTCCCGGCAACAAAACGCTGCCGTGGATTACGTGGTCGCCGATCCAGTGGTGCGAGTCCAGGGCCAGCCGGCCGGTCAGGAGCACACCCTCGGAGTCGGCGAGCGCGACGGCCGCTCCGAGCAGCGGGTGTCCGGCCGCGCCGAGCCCGATCGCCGCCGGGTCCCCGGCCGCGAGCCCGGCCCCGCTGGGCCAGTAACGCGTGCGCTGGAAGGCGTACGTCGGGAGGTCGACCCGGCGCGCGCCCGTACCGGCGAAGTACGCGGCCCAGTCGACGAGCACGCCGTGGGCGTGGGCCCGAGCGAGGGCGGTGGTGAGGGCGTCCGCCTCCTCGCGCCCGGCGCGGAGGACGGGAACGAAGACGGCGTCGGCGTTCTCGACGCAGTCCTGGGCCATGGCGGAGAGAACCCCGTCCGGACCCAACTCGACGAACATGGTGACGCCCGCGGCTTCCAGAGCGCGGACACCGTCGGCGAAGCGGACCGCCTCACGAACATGACGCACCCAGAACTCCGGCCGCGTCAACTGCTCCGAAGCGAGAGCACCGCTCACATTCGAGATCACCGATATCTTCGGCAGCTCGTACGTCAGGGACTCCGCCACGGCGCGGAATTCGTCGAGCATGCCGTCCATGTGCGGCGAATGGAACGCGTGACTGACGGTCAGCCGCTTCGACTTGCGGTCGCCGAACGATCCGGCGATCCGCTCGGCCTCGTCCGCATCACCCGCGATGACCACCGACCGCGGCCCGTTGATCGCCGCAATACTCACCCGCTCCGACAGCAGCGGAGCGACCTCGTCCTCGGTGGCCTGCAGCGCGATCATCACGCCGCCTTCGGGCAGCGCCTGCATCAGCCGACCCCGGGCCGACACCAGCTTGCAGGCGTCCTCCAGCGAGAACACCCCCGCCACATGCGCGGCAGCGATCTCACCGATCGAATGCCCGGACACGAAGTCCGGCCGCACACCCCACGACTCGAACAGCCGGAAGACGGCGACCTCCACCGCGAACAGGGCAGGCTGCGCGAACTCCGTACGGTTCAACAGCTCCGCATCGTCCCCGAACAGCACGTCCTTCAGCGGGAGTTCCAGCTCGGTGTCCAGGTGGGCGCACACCGCGTCGAAGGCATCGGCGAACACCGGGTACCCGGCGTACAACTCACGCCCCATCCCCAGCCGCTGACTGCCCTGCCCCGTGAACAGGAAGGCGAGACCACCCTCACCGACCGTGTCCTGGACCAGGCCGGGAGCCTGCTCCCCGGCGGCAAGCGCGCGCAGCCCCGCCACGAGCCCGTCGAGGTCCGAGGAGCCGGCCACCAGTACGGCCCGCGCCTCCAGCTCCGCGCGCCCGGCCGTCAGGGAGTAAGCGACATCGCCTGGGCGCGCGGCCGGGTCCTGCGCCAACCGGTCCGCCAGGCGACCGGCCTGGGCGCGCAGCCCTGCCGGGGTACGGGCGGCCAGCACGAACGGCAGCACCGGCGGGAGCCCGTTCACGGCAGAGTTGCCCGCCTCGGTCTCAGTCTCGGTAGCGATCTCTGTCCCGACCCCGGCATCGATCTCCGTCCCGGTCCCGATCCCGGCATCGATCTCCGTCCCGGTCCCGGCCTGCTCACCGGACTTGACGAAGAGCGCCCCCGCATCCGCGGTCGGCGCCTGCTCCAGGATCGTGTGCGCGTTCGTGCCGCTCAGGCCGAAGGAGGAGACGCCGGCGCGGCGCGGACGCCCAGTCTCCGGCCAGGCCACAGCCTCGGTCAGCAGGGAGATGTCCCCGGCCGACCAGTCGACGTGCGGGGTGGGCTCGTCCACGTGCAGGGTGCGCGGCAGCATGCCGTGGCGCATGGCCAGCACCATCTTGATGACGCCCGCGACGCCGGCGGCGGCCTGGGTGTGGCCGATGTTCGACTTGACGGAGCCCAGGTGCAGCGGGTGGCCCTCGGACCGGTCCTGGCCGTATGTCGCCAGCAGGGCCTGGGCCTCGATCGGGTCGCCCAGTCGCGTCCCCGTGCCGTGCGCCTCGACGGCGTCGACGTCCGTCGCCGAGAGACCGGCGCTCGCCAGCGCCTGGCGGATGACGCGCTGTTGGGAGGGGCCGTTGGGGGCGGTCAGTCCGTTGGAGGCGCCGTCCTGGTTGATGGCGGAGCCGCGCACGAGGGCGAGAACCTGGTGGCCCTTGGCCCGGGCGTCGGAGAGGCGCTCGACGAGCAGCATGCCGACGCCCTCGCCCCAGCCGGTGCCGTCGGCGGCCGCCGCGAAGGCCTTGATGCGGCCGTCCTCGGCGAGGCCGCGCTGGCGGCTGAAGTCCACGAAGGCGTCCGGCGTGGACATCACGGTGACGCCGCCGGCGAGCGCCATGTCGCACTCGCCGTTGCGCAGCGCCTGCACGGCGAGGTGCAGCGCAACCAGGGCGGAGGAGCATGCGGTGTCGACGGTGACGGCCGGCCCCTCCAGACCGAAGACGTACGAGAGCCGCCCGGAGACGACGCTGGCGGCGTTGCCGGTGCCGATGTGGCCCTCCAGGCCCTCGGCCTCACGGGCGACGAGCGACAGGTAGTCCTGACCGTTGGTGCCGACGAAGACACCGGCCCGGCTGCCGCGCAACGAGGTCGGGTCGATGCCGGCACGCTCGAAGACCTCCCAGGAGGTCTCCAGCAGCAGCCGCTGCTGCGGATCCATCGCCAGGGCTTCGCGCGGGGAGATGCCGAAGAGGTCGGCGTCGAACTCGGGTGCGTCGTAGAGGAATCCGCCCCGGCGGGTGTACGAGCCGCCCGGCCGGTCGGGGCCGGCGTCGAGGAGTCCGGCCAAGTCCCAACCGCGGTCGGTCGGGAAGTCGGCGACGGCGTCGGTGCCGTCGCCGAGCAGTCCCCACAGTTCCTCTGGGGTGGTGACGCCGCCGGGGAAACGGCAGCCCATCGCGACGATGGCGACCGGGTCGTCGTCGACCGCCGTCGTGACGGTCGCCGCGGTCTCCGACTCCTGCGGGGTAGCGCCGAGTTCGTCGAGCAGGTACGCGGTCAGGGCGGCCGAGGTCGGGTAGTCGTAGACGAGGGTGGCGGGCAGGCGCACGCCGGTCGCGGCACCGAGCCGGTTGCGCAGCTCGACGGCGGTGAGGGAGTCGAAGCCGAGCTCCTTGAAGGCGCGTTCGGCCGAGACGGCCTCCGTGCCGCCGTGTCCGAGCACCGCGGCCACATGCGTACGGACCAGAGCCAGCAGTGCCTTCTCCTGCTCGGCCCGGGTCAGTCCGGCGAGCGGGCCCAGGGTGGCGGCGACGTCGGCGCCGGTGACCACCGAGCCGCGGTCGGAGGCGGCGGGGGTGTCCTGCGTGTTCGCGACGAGGTCACTGATCAGCCGGTTGGCCCGGATCCCCGCCAGGACGGCCGTGAGCCGCTCCCAGTCGATGTCCGCGACGGTGACCGCGACGTCGGCGGTGCCCACGGCGTGTGCCAGGGCGGCCAGGGCGGTGGCGGGTGCCATCGGGGGCATGCCCTCGCGCCGCATCCGGGCCTCCAGGGCGCCGTCGGCGGCCATGCCGCCGTCGGCCCACGGGCCCCAGGCCAGCGAGGTCGCAGCCAGGCCGTCCGCGCGGCGCTGCTCGGCCAACGCGTCCAAGTAGGCATTGGCGGCAGCATAGTTGGCCTGACCCGCCGCACCGAGCGAGCCGCTCACGGACGAGAACAACACGAACGCATCGAGCCCGATGCCGAGTTCGCCCGTCAGCTCGTGCAGATTGCGGGCCGAGTCCGCCTTGGCCCGCAGCACCGACGCGAAACGCTCGGCGGTCAGGGAGTCCAGCACACCGTCGTCCAGGACACCGGCCGTATGCACGACGGCCGTCAAACCCTCCACCTCGGCCGCCAGCAGCTCCCGCAGCGCGTCCCGGTCCGCGGCATCACACGCCACCACGGACACATCCACACCCAAACCGGCCAGCTCAGCGGCGAGTTCGGCAGCACCCGGAGCGTCCATGCCCCGACGACTGGTCAGCACCAGCCGCTGGGCACCCGCACCCGCCAGCCAACGAGCCACCCGGCCACCCAGCGCACCCGTACCACCGGTGACCAACACCGTCCCGGACGGAGCCCACGCCACCGCACCCTCACCCTGCGGGGCCCGGACCAGACGACGCCCGAAGACACCCGAGCCGCGCACCGCGACCTGATCCTCGTCGAGTCCGGACTCCTTGCCGGCCAGCACGCCGACGAACCGCGCAACGGCCCGCCCGTCCAGCTCCGCCGGAATGTCGATCAGACCACCCCAACGGTCCGGGTCCTCCAGGGCCACGACCCGCCCCAGCCCCCACACCTCGGCGGCAACCGGGTCGACCAGCCGCTCGGACCGGCCCACCGAAACCGCGCCCCGCGTCACCGCCCACAACGCGGCCGCCACGCCGACATCACCCACCGCCTGCACCAGGGCCGCGGTGTCCACCACACCCAACAACGAGACGACGCCGGCCAATTCACCGGCATCCGCGAGCAGTCCGGCGATCGCAGCACGGTCCACGGCACGGTCCACGCCCAACGGGACGACGACGGTACGCACCTGTGCGCCCGCCCCCGACAACGCGGCCACCACGTCCGCGTCACCCGCACCCTCTGCGGCCGACACCACCAACCACGTCCCACTCAGGCCGCCGACAGCACCGGAGGGGACGCCCGTCAGAGGTTTCCAAGTGATGCGATAGCGCCAGGAGTCGACGGCCGACTGGAGTTTGCGGCGGCGGCGCCAGGCCGAGAGGGCGGGGACGAGTTCGCCGAGGGACTGCTCGTCGGACGGGTTCAGGGCGAGGGCGGCGGTGAGACCGGCGACGTCCTCGTTCTCGACGGCGTCCCAGAAGTCGTGGTCGGCCGGGTCGGCGCCGGCGCCGGCGGCGGCGAGGGTCCGGGCCACCGGACCGGTCGCGTCCATCCAGTAGCGCTGCCGCTGGAAGGCGTACGTGGGCAGGTCGACGCGGCGGGCGCCGGTGCCGTCGAAGAGGGCGGACCAGTCCGTCTCGGCGCCCCGGACGTGGGCGCGGGCGACGGCGGTCAGCAGGCCCTCGGCCTCGGGGCGGCCTGCGCGCAGGGCGGGTGCGAAGGCGCTGCCCTCGGGGTCGACGCATTCCTGGGCGAGGGCGGTGAGGACCGGGTCGGGGCCGAGCTCGAGGAAGGTGCGGGCACCGCCCTCGTGGAGGGCGCGCACACCATCGAGGAAGCGGACGGCCTCGCGGACGTGGCGGACCCAGTGTTCGGGGTCGGTCAGCTCGGCGCCGGCGACGGCGCCGGTGAGGAGGGAGACGACGGGCAGGGTGGGGCGCGCGTAGTCGACGACCTGGGCGATCCGCCGGAACTCGGCGAGCATGCCGTCCATGTGCGGCGAGTGGAAGGCGTGACTGACTGTGAGCCGCTTGGACTTGCGATCGGGGAACGACCCCGCGAGTATCTCGGCCTCGTCCGCGTCACCCGCGACGACGACCGACTGCGGCCCGTTGACGGCCGCGATCCCGATGCCCTCGGTCAGCAGCGGAGCGACCTCGTCCTCCGTCGCCTGGAGCGCGATCATCACCCCGCCCTCGGGCAGTGCCTGCATCAGCCGGCCGCGCGCCGCGACGAGCGTGCAGGCGTCCTCCAGCGAGAACACCCCGGCCACGTGCGCCGCCGCGATCTCACCGATCGAGTGGCCGGCCACGACGTCGGGGCGCACGCCCCACGACTCCAGCAGGCGGAACAGTGCCACCTCGACGGCGAACAGCGCGGGCTGGGTGTACGCGGTGCGGTCGAGCAGGGCGGCCTCGGGGGTACCGGCCTCGGCGAACAGTACGTCCAGCAGGGGCACGTCGAGTTGCTCGTCCAGGTGCCAGCAGGCGTCGTCCAGGGCGTCGGCGAACACCGCGTAGGTGTCGTACAACTCCCTTCCCATTCCCAGACGTTGGCTGCCCTGGCCGGTGAAGAGGAAGGCGAGTCGGCCGGTGGCGGGCAGGTCCTGGACGAGGCCGGGGGCCTCGGCGCCGGCGGCGAGGGCGTGCAGTCCGGCGAGCAGTCGCTCGCGGTCCGCACCGAGGACGACGGCGCGTCGCTCGAAGCGGCCCCGGGTGGTGACGAGGGAGTGGCCGATGTCGGCGGCGTCCGCCTCCGGGTCGGCGGCGAGGCGGGCGGCGAGGGTGCGGGCCTGGCCGCGCAGCGCTTCGGGGGTCTTGGCGGACAGCACCCAGGCCTGCGGTCCTGCCTGCTTCCCGTCGATGGTTTCGGCGTCGGGACCGCTCGGCTCGTCGGCGCGGACCCCGGTACGGTCCTCGGCGGCCGGCTCCTCGATGACGGCGTGCGCGTTGGTGCCGCTCATGCCGAAGGAGGAGACGGCGGCGCGGCGCGGGCGGCCGGTCTCCGGCCAGGGCACGTCCTCGGTGAGCAGGCTGACGGCGCCGGCGCTCCAGTCGACGTGCGAGGTGGGCGCGTCGACGTGCAGGGTGCGGGGCAGTACGCCGTGGCGCATCGCCATGACCATCTTGATGATGCCCGCGACACCGGCGGCCGACTGGGCGTGGCCGATGTTCGACTTCAGGGAGCCGAGGTAGAGGGGCAGTTCGTCGGTGTGCTCGCGGCCGTACGTGGCGAGCAGGGCCTGGGCCTCGATCGGGTCGCCGAGCCTGGTGCCGGTGCCGTGGGCCTCGACGACGTCCACGTCGGCGGCCGCGAGGCCGGCGTTGGCGAGGGCCTGTCGGATGACGCGCTGCTGGGCGGCGCCGCTGGGGGCGGTCAGGCCGTTGGAGGCGCCGTCCTGGTTCAGCGCGGTGCCGCGCACGACGGCGAGGACCTGGTGGCCGTTGCGGCGGGCGTCGGAGAGGCGCTCGACGAGCAGCATGCCGACACCCTCGCCCCAGCCCGTGCCGTCGGCGGCGTCGGCGAACGGCTTGCAGCGCCCGTCGGGTGCGAGGCCGCGCTGCCGGCTGAAGGAGACGAAGGAGCCGGGGCTCGCCATGACCGCGACGCCGCCCGCGAGGGCGAGGGAGCACTCTCCGGTGCGCAGCGCCTGCGCGGCGAGGTGGAGGGCGGCCAGCGAGGAGGAGCAGGCGGTGTCGACGGTGACGGTGGGGCCCTCGAAGCCGAAGGTGTAGGCGATGCGGCCGGAGGCGACGCTGGCGGCGTTGCCGGTGACGAGGTAGCCCTCGAATCCGTCGGTGGCGTCGAGGAGTCGAGGGCCGTACTCCTGGGTCTCGGCGCCGACGAAAACGCCGACCTGGCCGCCGCGCAGTGTGGCGGGGTCGACGCCGACGCGTTCGAAGGCCTCCCAGGACGTCTCCAGCAGAAGCCGCTGCTGGGGGTCCATGGCGAGGGCCTCGCGCGGGTTGATGCCGAAGAAGTCGGCGTCGAACTCATCGGCGTCGTGCAGGAAGCCGCCCTCGCGGGCGTAGCTGGTGCCGGGGTTGTCCGGGTCGGGGTCGTAGAGCGCGTCGAGGTCCCAGCCGCGGCCGGTGGGGAAGGGGGTGATGGCGTCGGTGCCGGCGGCGACGAGGTCCCACAGCGCCTCGGGCGAGTGGACGCCGCCGGGGAAGCGGCAGCCGATGCCGACGATGGCGATGGGTTCGTCGCTGCTCGTCGCGGCGGCCACGGGCGCGATGTCCTCGGTGAGGCCCAGGAGTCGGGCGCGCAGGTGGCGGGCGAGGTGGGCGGGGGTGGGGTGGTCGAAGGCGAGGGTGACCGGCAGGCGCAGACCGGTGCCGACGACGAGCCGGGAGTGCAGGTCGACGGCGGCCAGGGAGTCGAACCCGAGGTCCATGAAGGGCCGCTCGGGGTCGAGTGCGTCGGGGGCCTGGTCCTTGAGGGCGGCGGAGGCCATGGCGGCGACCCACTCCAGCAGCAGGGCGTGCTGCTCGTCGGGGGTCAGGCCGGCCAGGCGCTGCGCCCAGGGGGTGTCCTCGGGGCTTTCCGCCGGCGTCGCGCCGGTTTCGGAGGTGCCGTTGATTTCGAGCGTGAAATCTTGGGACTCATTCCACATGACGCGCTCCATTACCCCCGAATAAAAAATGCAAGACCGGGGTCACTCTGGCATGTGGAAGAAGGTCGAGAAACCCCTAACAAGCCCCTATCGACCCCTATTGCGGGCCGCTGAGCAGCGCCTTGACTCGGAATGCGCGACTGCATCAGGATGCGCCGATAAGGCTGGTAATTGCAAGGCGGATGGTAATCCAATTCCATCGCCGAATCGCCAGACCGGCACATACTTCGTCCATGCGGGAGGAGCCCGTTTTCATGCGCGTGCTGTTCGTCACGTATCCGGCCCTTGGCCATGTGTTTCCGACTGTTCCGCTGGCCTGGGCGCTGCGCTCGGCCGGGCACGAGGTGCTGGTGGCCAGCGCGGGCGACGCGCTGAAGGCCGCCGACGCCGGTCTGCATGTCGCCGACGTCCACCCCGGGTTCGAGCTGGAGAGTTTCCTGCAGTCCACGGTCCCGGACCTGATGGCCCGGCTGCGCGGCCCGGACGGGGTGGACCCGATGGACGGGCTGCGCCTGTTCCAGCACCTCAACGAGTCGCTGGCGGACGGGATCGTCGACGTCGCCGACCGCTTCAGGCCGGACCTGGTGGTCTTCGAGCAGATCTTCGTCGCGGGTCTGATAGCCGCCGAGCGGCTGGGTGTTCCGGCGGTGCAGCACAACTTCGGGTTCGCGCGCGGCACCGAGCTGCGCGAGCTGACCCTGTCGATGCTGGGCGGGACGACGGCCCGGCACGGAGTGGCGAAGGTGGCCGAGCGGGTGCCGGTCATCGACATCGCGCCGCCGACCATGGCGGAGCCGGAGCGGGACGGCTGGTCGATGCGTCCGGTGCCGTACAACAGCGGTGCGGTGCTGCCGGACTGGCTGCTGGACGAGCCGGGGCGGCGCCGGATCGGGGTGACGCTGGGCACCGCTTCGGTGCACGTCAACGGGCTGGGTCCGGTACAGCGGCTGGTGGCCGCCGCCTCCGGGGTGGACGCGGAGTTCGTGCTGGCCCTCGGCGACGTGGACACCACCGCCCTGGGCGAACTCCCGGACAACGTGAGGGTGGTGGGCTGGGTTCCGCTGACGCAGCTGCTTCGGACCTGTGACGCGGCCGTCCACCACGGCGGCGCCGGCACCACACTGGCGGCGCTGAACGCGGGCGTCCCGCAACTGGTGCTGCCCGACGGCGCGGACCGGCAGATCAACGCCGAGGCGGTACGCGACCGGGGCGCGGGTCTGCTGGGCACGGCCGCCGACCTGGAGGTGGAGGTGCTGCGCCGCCTGCTGTCGGACGAGAAGATGGCGACGGTGGCGCGCGAGGTGCGCGAGGAGATCGCCACCATGCCGTCGCCGGTGTCGCTGGTGCCGCGTCTGGAGGAGCTGGCCGGCTGAACGACCGTACGCCGCAGGGGCCGTACCCGATGTTCACGGGTACGGCCCCTGCCTTGTGCGGGGGGAACCGGGGCGAGGTGGAGGGGCGGCCCGGGGGAGGTCGCCGCCCCTCCACCTCTCGGGGGTTCGCCAGTTGGTCCGGTGGGGTCAGCCGCGCGGCCCGTGTTCGATGAACGGGGCGAGCAGCCCGGGCACGGTCTCCTCGGCGAGGGTGAGACCGTCCCGTACGCGGACGTCGCGGACCTTGTAGGAGCCGTGGCCCGCGGCGGCGGTGGCGCCGATGGTGAGCAGTCCGTTGCGCCGCTGGAAGTAGGAGCGGGTGACGTTCCAGCCGATGATGCCGTCGCGCTCCAGGGCGGCGGTGCGGCGGGTGAAGGTGCCGGCGCGGACGACCAGGTAGTGGTCGTGCAGCGCGTGGCCGAGGGACTGATGGGCGTCCCTGGCCAGCAGGTACACCACGGGCAGCCCGACCAGGGCGGTGATCCAGGCGGTGTGCACCAGGACCTGGGTGAGCCACAGGCCCAGGCCCAGCGGGACGGCGACGATCAGTGCGAGCACGATCAGGCCGCGGTTGACACGGCGTCGCAGCGCCACCCGGGGGTGCAGCACGAGCCGGGCCGCCTCGTTGGGCGAGCGCTCCTCGGCGAGGACGTCCGCGGCGACGCGCAGCGCCTCGGCGCGCGGCACCGGCGGGGTGAGGATGCTCCGGCTGCGGTTCTCGTCGCTGTCGCCGAGGCCGCTGGCGATGGCGTTGAGGCGGGCGCCGCCGGCCCAGCGCAGCAGCATCGGCTCGGCGAGCTCCACGCCGCGCAGCCGGCGCTCCTCCATGGTGACGGAGCGGGAGACGAGCAGACCGCGGCGGACCCGCAGGACGCCGTCCTGCTCGCGCTCCAGGCGGAAGTTGGCCCAGGACTCGACGAAGGTGGCGAAGGAGACGGCGATGCCTGCCAGCAGGACGACCACGACGGTGACGAGGATGCCGAACCACAGCGGCACGGTGCCGAAGCGGTGCTCGATGTCCTTCACGACGCCGAGCTCCAGTGGGTCGATCTTCATCTCGTGCAGGATGCGGTAGGCGGTGCCGACGCCGATGAAGACGGTGCCGACGCCCCATACGGTCAGCGGCGCGTAGCGCAGCCAGGCCCAGTCCATCTCGATGAGGGTGCGGTTCTCGTCGGTACCGGTGGCGCCGCCGGTGCCGCGGCGGTCCAGCAGCAGCCGGCGCAGCTCCTCGGCCTGCTGGACGGTGATGCCGTCGAGGGAGAGCCGGCGTGCGGAGGACGAGGTCTGCTCGCCGGTGCCGATGCGCAGCGTGGTGAGGCCGAAGAGCCGGTGCACCGGCTTGGCGTCGCGGTCGACGCTGCGGATGCGGTCGTTGGGGATCGAGCGGCGGCTGCGGAACAACAGTCCGGAGCGCAGCTCCACGCGGTCGGCGGTGATCCGGTAGCGGGTGGTGATCAGGCGCATCGTGCTGATCCCGGTGATCACCAGGAAGGTGGTCAGCAGGGAGCCGAGCGAGATCAGCGCCTGGAGGTTGGCACCGGTCAGGACGAGGGTGGCGACGAAGAGGGCGAGCGGTCCGGCCAGCATGCTGAGGTTGACCAGCAGCAGCCGGGGGCTGAGCCGTCCCCACTCGGCCTCGTCGTCGGCGGCCCGGGACGCGGCCGTGCCGGCCCGCTGCTCGGTGTGGTGGCTCATGTGGCGTCTCCCGGCGTGGCCTGGGTGGTCCGCGTCAGGTGCTCGACGACCTCCTGGGCGGTGCGGTGGTCGATGCCCTTGATCTTCACGGCGCCGGAGGAGGAGGCGGTCGTGACGGTGATGCCGGACAGGCCGAACATCTGCTGGATCGGGCCGCGCAGGGTGTCCACGGTCTGCACCCGGGAGAGGGGGACGACCCGCCAGCGCTGCCACAGCCAGCCGGAGGCGGCGTACACGGCCTCGTCGGTGGTCTCCCAGCGGTGCACCCGGTAGCGCCACAGCGGCATGACCAGCATGTAGGCGAGTCCGGGCACCAGCGAGATCAGGGTCGCCCAGCCGAAGAACTGCCTGGTGGGCGGGATGCTGAGACAGAGGATGCCGAAGGTGAGCGGCAGAGGGAGCGCGAACACCGCCGCCTGGAGCATCCACCAGCCGATCGCGCGGCTTTCCACCCGGTTGCGCGGGGGCCGGAGCCTGACATCTTCCAAGCGTTCCACTGCTGTTCACCCTACTACTGGGACGGGGAGTCGTGATCAGTCGGCATGTGACGTGGCCTCAGCGAGCGGCGGAACTCTCCTGCCGATCGGCGGCGTCGGCCACCGGCGCCGCGCTGTCGCGCAGTCGGCGGCGCTTGCCGACCAGGACCGCGGTGCGGGTGAGGACCATGGCCAGGGCCATGAAGACGAAGGCGTTCGAGTAGACGTCCTGGCCACTCAGCTTGTAGTCGATGCTGAACTTGATGATGCCCTGGGCGAACCAGTGTTCGGAGCCGTAGGCGAACAGCACGCGGGAGGCGGACAGCATCGTCCAGACGATCGCGTAGGCGATGCCGCCCTTGGTGTAGATCTCGCCGTCGGCGCCCGAGTGGGCGGGGAGCAGCGCCGCGGCGACCAGGCCGCAGATGACGCCCGCACCGATGCCGGCGAGCTGGAGCGAGGGGTCGTTGCCGTCCAGGGGCAGGGAGTGGACGAAGAGCGCGATCACGATCGCGACCGCGAGGATCGAGCGCAGCAGCCGCATGTTGGTGATCTTGCGGGTGCCGAGGTCGGTCGCGAGAATGATGGTCAGGATGGTCCCGCTGGCGATCAGGGCGGTCATGAACGGGCTCATGGGGCGGAGCCTCCTCCTTCTGTGCGTGGGTGCTCGTGAGCCTGCGTCGTGCCGCTCGGCGGCAGTCCGTGGCTCTCACCTGCAACGCTAGGGTTCGGGAGGGGGGTGTACGGACAACCGGCCGGTTGAACCGGCTGTCCACCGACCGGTGGACACCGCAGGACGGCGGAGGATGACCTGCGCCGTCGGCCGCACTCGTGCCGTCCCCCACCAGGCTGATAGGACTGATCCGGTGAGCACTGAAAACGTGGCGGCGGCAGAGACCCCGGACCATGCGCCCGAGGCGGGAACCCGGTGGTTCGGCCTGTGGGACGCCTTCTTCGCGGTGTCGTACGCCGTCACCACCGTACTGCTGTTCACCTCCGCCGGTGAGCAGGTCCATCGGGCCGTGGCGATGGCCGCGTTGACCCTCGCGGTCCCCTGGTACGCGGCCATGGGGCGGGACGCGATGCTGCGGCAGGTCGGGGACGACCACGGACGGCGCAGCGTCGTCTTCTCGGTGGGCCTGTTCTTGTTGTTCTCGGTGGCCGTCGTCTTCGACCTGGCGTCGTCCTTCGCGCTGTTCGCCGTGGTGCCGATGCTGATGATGAGCCTGGCGACCTCCCCGGCGATCGCCGTGGTGACGCTGGCGAACCTGATGCCGGTGATCGTGGTGTGGCTGCGCGGGGGCACCCTGAGCCGGGACATCGCGGCCGTGCTGCCGACCTCGCTGCTGGGCATCGCGTTGTCGGTGATGCTGGGGTTGTGGATCACCCGGGTGACCCGGCAGAGCCGGGAGCGCGGGACCCTGATCGACGAACTGCGGCGCAACCGCGAGCGGGTGGCGCGGCTGTCGCGGGAGGCAGGCGTCGCGGCCGAGCGCGAGCGGCTGGCCCGCGAGATCCACGACACTCTCGCCCAGGGTCTGACCAGCATCATCAGCCTCGTCCAAGCGGCCGAGGCGGGCTTCGCCACCGACCCGGAGGTGGCCCGCTCGCACCTGGGTCTGGCCGGGGAGGTGGCCCGCGAATCCCTGGCGGAGGCACGGGAGTTCGTCACCGCGTTGACCCCGCCGGTACTCAAGGAGTCCTCGCTGGTGCAGGCCGCGCGCCGACAGGCCGAGGGGCTCGTCGCACAGACAGGGATGCGCGCCGAGGTGGTCGTGAAGGGCAACGAGCGCGAACTGCCCATGGCGGTCAGCGTGGTGCTGCTGCGCTCGCTGCAGGAGGCGGTGGCCAACATCCGCAAGCACGCCCCCAAGGCCTGTTCCGCAGAGGTGCGACTGCTGTACGGGACGGACACGGTACGGCTGTACGTACGCGACGACGGGCCGGGGTTCGTACCCGGCGAGCGGGCGTCGGGCGAGAAGGGCGGCTTCGGGCTGCCCGGCATGCGCACCCGCGCCCAGGAGATCGGTGGGGACTCCACAGTGGACAGCGCCCCGGGCAGGGGCACGACCGTCGAAGTGAGCGTCCCGGTGCCCATGGAGGACGCCCGGGCAGGCCGGACCGAGGACGTCGAGGAAGCAGGGGAAGCCGATGAGCTCTGACGGGACGATCGGCGTGATGCTGGTCGACGACCATCCGATGGTGCGCGAGGGCCTGAGCTCGATGCTGCGCTCCGCCGAGGGCATCGACGTGGTGGGGCAGGCCGGTTCGGGCGAGGAGGCGGTGGCCATGGTCGCCGTCTCCCCGCCGGACATCGTGCTGCTCGACCTGCAGATGGGCGGCATGGACGGGGTGGAGACCACCGGCCACATTCTGCGCGTCGCCCCCGCCACCAAGGTGGTGATCGTCACGACGTACGAGACGGACACGGATATCCTGCGCGCGGTGGAGGCGGGCGCGGCGGGCTATCTCCTCAAGGGCAGTTCGCGCGAGGACCTGGTGCAGGCGGTGAAGGCGGCGGCGCGCGGCGAGACGGTGCTGACACCGTCGCTGGCGCCCAAGCTGTTCCGCGCCCGGCTGCCGGAGCCGCCCCCGCTGCTGTCGGATCGCGAGCGCGAGGTGCTCCACCTGGTCAGCCAGGGGCTGACGAACGCCGACATCGGCAAGCGGCTGTTCATCAGCGAGGCGACGGTGAAGACGCACCTGCTGCGCTCCTTCAAGAAGCTGGGGGTCTCCGACCGGACGTCGGCGGTGATCACGGCGCTGGAGCGTGGGTTGCTGCCCTGAGGTCCCCGCCCCCACGGGAGAAGGGCCCGGCACCGACCTCCTCGGGTCGCCCCGCCGCCGCGCGGCGGGGCGAAGTGCTGCCAGGCGGACCGCCCGTACGGTCAGGCGACGCCCGGCAGGCACACGTCCGAGAGGCGGTCGGGCAGGTCCCGGCGCCGCTTCACCTTCAACTTGCGGTATATCCGCGTCAGATGCTGCTCGACCGTGGAGATGGTCACGTACAGCTTGGTGGCGATCTCGCGGTTGGTGTGGCCCCGGGCGGCCAGCAGGGCCACGCGCGCCTCGGCCTCGGAGAGGACCTCGACCTCGTTGGGCTGCTCCGCCTCGCCGCTTGCCGGCCCGGCGGGCACCGGGACCTCGCCGTCGCCGTGGCCCGGCATGTACTGCCGGCACAGCGGCTCGGCGCCGCAGGACTTGGCGACGTGCCAGGCCTTGCGCACCAGCATCCGGGCCCGGTTGAAGTCGCCGAGCGCGCGGTATCCACCGCCCAACTCGCCCAGTGCGACCGCGAGATGGAGCCTGCTGCCGCCTTCCTCCAGGGTCTCGACCGCTTCGGTGAGGCGCTTGAGCCGGGCGGAGAGGTCGGTGCCGGTGCGGGCCGCGGCGAGCAGGAGCAGCCCACGGGTGCGGCTGCCCTGGGTGCCGGTCTCGCGGCGCCGCTGCTGCTCGGTGTACTCCTTGGCGTGGGCCGGCTTGCCCAGGGCGAGCCAGGCCTCGGCGGCGTCCAGCCGCCACGGCACCAGTTCGGCCGCGTCCACCTGCCAGGACTGCATCAGCTCGCCGCAGTTGAGGAAGTCGCGCAGGGCGGCGTGGTAGCGGCCGGTGGCGAGGTGGCTGCGGCCCCGGGCACGCAGGTAGTGCAGGCCGAGCAGAGTGTCGAACATGGCCTCGGGAACGGGCTGTTCGAGCAGGCTCCGGGCGTCCTCGTGGTTGCCCATGTGGGTCTCCGCCTCGACGAGGGTCGCCAGCGGCAGGGCAACGCTGACGCCCCAACTCTGCGGGGAGATCAGCGACATGGCGTGCCGAGCCTGGGCGGCGGCGCCCGGCAGGTCGCCCTGGCGCAGCGAGATCTCGGCGCGCACCGCGCTGAGCGCGGCCTGCCAGGTGGGGGCGTTGCGGGCGGAGCACTCCCCCAGCAGCCGCTCGCACCAGGCAAGGGCGAGGTCGGGGCGACCTGCGTAGACCAGGGCGAGCAGCGCGAAGACGAGGGGCTGGAGGGTGCGGTCGCCGAGCGGGTAGCGCTGGAGCACCCGGGTGGCCTCGGCGGCGGTCGCCTCGGCGTGCTGGGTGCCGCGCAGCGCGGTGCGCATGGCGTCGGCGGCCTGGACGTAGGCGTTGTCCGGCATGTCGTACGGGGTCGCGTCGGCGGCGCGGGCGCCCAACATCGTTGTCGGAGCGTCCTGTTCGGTGTCGGTGTCGCCGAGCGGGGGGCTGATCATGGAGAGCCAGTTGCCGGCGGCGGCGAGGGTGCCCGGGTCGTACACCGGGCGACGTCCGGCGGCCACAGCCTCCCGGCCCGAGGTCTGCAGGTGTCGCACGGCCTCGCCGGCGCGTCGCGCCTCGCCCATCCACACCAGGCAGGAGACGGTCTGGACGAGGTCGCGGTCGGTGAGCAATCCGTCGGCCAACTCGCGTGCGAGCCGCCGCAGATGGCTCTCGGCCGCCGCCGGGCTGCTGCGCCAGACGATGCTCACCAGCCGGGAATTCAGGGCCGTGTGGCGAGGGCCGTCGGGGCAGGAGGAGACAGCCAATTCGCCGCACTGGAGGGCCAGTTGGTGCTCGTCGCCGACGAGGGCGTACTCGGCGGCCTCCTGCAGCACGGGGATCGCCCACTCCTCGGCGGTGCGACGGGCGGCGAGCAGGTGGCGGGCCACGTCGAGGGCGGCGGCGCCCTCCTGGTGCAGCAGCCGGGCGGCGCGCTGATGCAGGGCGGACAGGGCGGCGGGCGGCAGGGCTTCGAGCACCGCGTCCCGCGCGGCCGGGTCCCGGAAGGTGGCGCCGCGCACCAGCCCGCACCCGCTCAGGTCCCGCAGCGCCTGCTCGGTGGCCTTCACGTGCAGGTCGGCGACCTGGCTGAGCAGGCGCGCGGATCCGGAGTCGCCGAGGACGGCGACGGCGCGGGCGACGGCCAGGAGTTCGGGGTCGCCTCGGTACAGGCAGTCCATGACGGCCCGCTCGAACGTCTCGGCGGGGGCCAGCCGCTGGAAGGGCTCGCTGGTCTCCCGCGCCCGCAGTCCGTCCTCGATGAGCGCTCCGACCAGCAACGGGTTGCCGCCCGTGGTCTCCTGGCACTCGGCGGCCAGCCGCTGGGCGGCGGCGGGCGAGAAGTGGTCGGCCAGCACCCGCGCGGTGCCCTCGGCGGTGAGCAGCGGCAGTCGCAGGCTGGTGCAGTTGGGCTGACGCTGGAGCTCCGCGTGGAAGGCGAGTTGGGCGGGCCGCAGCCGGACGGCGGCGGTCAGCACGATGAGGACCCCGGCCTGGCGCACCCGGCGGGCGAGGCAGAGCAGGAAGGCGAGGGAGACGTCGTCGCCGTGGTGCACATCGTCGACGGCGATGACCACGGTGCGGTCCCGGGCGATCTGCAGCAGCGCGGTGGACAGGTGCGGCAGTACGGCCATGCCGGCGTCCATGGCGCTGTCGCCGTCGACGGTGCCGGAGAGGACCTGGTCCAGCAGGGAGAGTGCGTAGGCGTGGACGTCGGGCGCGTGAGGGGCGGCGGCGTCGAGGATCCGGCGCAGGATGCCGAACGGCAAATAGCGTTCGGCGCGGGATCCGGCAGCCTCCAGGACCAGCGCGCCGGCGGTGATGGCCTCCTGGGTGAAGCCCTCCAGCAGACTTGTCTTTCCGCCGGCGACCACGCCGCTGATGACGGCGACACGCCCGCGCCCTCTGTCGGCGCTGCCGAGCAATTCCCTCAATGTCTCCAGTTGCTTGTCCCGCTCGACGAGCCTAGCGGCCACTGGCTTTCCTTCCCCCGATACGCATGACTTTCCTGAGGCCTGCGCGACCGGCACGGCGGACGCCTGGTCAGGGCGCCACATCGAGCGGCCGGTGCGCAAAGGGGGCGTGCGGGCAGCGCGCTGCCCGGGTCAACTCGGCGACCCGCCCCGTGCGATCGTCGCCGTTCGGCCAGGGGCCGGGCGACGTGCTGGGCCCCGGCGCCAGTGCGTCTTCCGGCGGGGGCCGGGCCGGGGTGGTCCCCCCGGCCGCTACCGCTATTGTACGTGCTCGAAATTCCGTCCGATTTTCAACGGACGGCGGCGAGTTCCTCGGAGACAATCTTCAGGATCTGTTCCTGATGGTTCGCCAAGAAGAAGTGGCCGCCGGGGAAACGGTGGATATCAAACGCGCCGGACGTGTGTGCCGCCCAGGCTTCCGCTTCCTCCGAACTGGTGCGGGGATCGGCGTCCCCGGTCAGTACGGTGATGGGTGCGCGGACCGAGTCCTCGGCCGATGCGCGATAGCTCTCGATCGCGATGTAGTCGGTGCGGATCGCGGGCAGCACCATGCGGAGGATTTCCTCGTCGCCGAGGATCCTCCCATCGGTTCCACTGAGTTCGCGCATTTCCTCGACAATTCCATCATCGTCGCGCAGGTGCACGGTCTCGTGCCGGTGACTGGCGGGCGAGCGGCGGCCGGAGGCGAAGATCCGCACCGGGCCGACCCCGTGGTCACGCTCCAGCCTGCGGGTCACCTCGAAGGCCAGCACCGCGCCCATGCTGTGCCCGAAGAAGGCCAGCGGCCGGTCGGTCCAAGGACGGATCTGGCTGATCAGCGCGTCGGCATAGGCGCCGATGTCGGTGATGCCGGGCTCCTCCCGGCGGTCCTGACGACCTGGGTACTGCACGCAGAGCACGTCCACGGCGGGCGCCAGGGCCTGGGACATCGGGAAATAGAAAGAGGCCGACCCGCCCGCGTGCGGCAGACAGACCAGCTGGATCGGGCTTTCGTCCGAAGCATGGTAACGGCGAACCCAACGACTGGTGTTTTGCTTTTCAATCAACGGATTGAAACCCCCTGTTCTGGCCCCAGATGCAGCGCGCTCGTTTGCCTCGAACCCTTGTTCCGCCTTCGTACGCGCTGCGGGCAAGGTCATGTCTAGCAGAGCCGACAAAGCCGGGAGTACCCCTACTCACCCCTTTGGCTGGAACCA
Source organism: Streptomyces sp. NPDC026500 (assembly GCF_055567635.1). Lineage (NCBI taxonomy): Bacteria > Bacillati > Actinomycetota > Actinomycetes > Kitasatosporales > Streptomycetaceae > Streptomyces > Streptomyces sp. NPDC026500. The sequence continues at coordinate 20,075 of NZ_JBVHQB010000040.1, forward strand.
CCTGTTCCACCATTCTGACCAGGTGTTCACCTGGCCTGACCACCCCACAGCCCGCCCGGACACGCGCGCTTCGCCCCGTACACCCCTACGACCACTGCCCGACGACAAAAATCGCGACCGGTTCACCCGGGGTCGCTTTCTTTGCCCATGCTTTAAGGGTGTTGAGGGAACCCACCGCAAAGTGCTTCCCACGGAGGCGAGTTCCTCGCCGGGTGCCCGCGTGCCCGCCGTAGGGGGCGGGGGCACCCGCACAGCCGCCGGGCCGGTGGCGAGGGGGCGGCCGGCGCGGGCCGACCCCCCGGCGTCGGCCGCCCCTCGCCACCGGCGCCGCACGGTTCGGACCGCCGCGTCTCGGCGGGCACCGCACGGCGTCGACCGCCCGCCGGTCACTCGGTGCGCAACGCCGTGGCCGTACGGACCTTGGCCGCCCAGCCCGCCGGGACCATCGCGCCCAGCAGGGCGACGAGCACCCCGGCCAGACCCAGCAGCAGCAGTTGCGAGGTGTCGTACACATCGAGGACCGACGGCGGCAGGCCGGTGCCCGCGGCCTCTCCCATGACCGGCAGCACATAGCCGTGCAGCGCGAACCCGGCCGGGACTCCGATCCCTGCCCGATCAGTGCAAGGTCGGCACCTCCTGACGCAACTGAATTGCATGGAGGGCGAGTTGGCCCCGGATGCGCCGGGTCAGGGTGTTCCACTGCCTGCTGTAGCCCGGGGTCTTCTCCAGCTGGTCCCAGACTGTGTGCAGGGCTGGGCCGAGGCGGGCGCGGGGACGACCCGGCCATAGCGCTCTACCTGTCTCTTGGCTTCGTCCGCGACCCCTCGGGCCCTCGCCCGGACCACTTCGGCCCCGGCGCCCGTCGCCTCCTCATGACACTCGACATGTGACCTCGCACCAGCCGTGTTCAAGGTGTGCCCGCCGGCGTGGGGAGGCGTACCTCCGCCCATACGGTCTTACCGGGGGCGGCGGGGCGTGGGGCGACCCCCCAGTCGTCGGCCAGGGCGTCGACGAGGAGCAGGCCGCGCCCGGACTCCTCCTCCGGGTGCGGCGGCGCCTGGACGGGCACTCTCTCGGCCCGTGTGTCGGTGACCTCGACCCGTAGGACGTCGTCGGTCGTGGCGAGCCGGAGGTGGAAGTCGCGGCCGGGGACATGGCCGTGCCGGACGGCGTTCGCGGTGAGTTCCGCCGTGATCAGGGTGACGGTCTCGTTGGCCGGTGACGTGTAAGGGTGGCCCCACTCGTTCAGCCGGTGCGAGATGAGGCGGCGGGCGAGTCGTGCGCCGCGTGGGGTCGATGTGAACCGCATCGCGAACTCCCGTGCGACCACTGTGCGTTGCGGCATATGCCTGTGTGGGGGAATTTCCGGCTTCATGGGGAGAACGGTCGTGGCCCGTGCGTAGCTTTGAACAGGCATGACGCGCGGACCGGCACCTGTTGTACGTGACGGCCGGGCGGTTGTACGCGGAGTGAGGCGTGACCGGCCTCCCCCGCGGCACGTTGGTCGCGGAAGCGGTTCCATTGGCGGTACGCACGGGAGGTGCCGGGCGTGGAGGAGCAGCGGGCGGAGGGTGAATACGAGTCCGGGGCGGGCATCCTGCACGTGTTCGGGCGGCAGTTGAAGCTGTTCCGGGAGCGGACGGGACTCGACCGGGCGGAACTGGGAGCGCGGACGGGGTACTCGGCGTCGACGATCGCCTCCTTCGAGCAGGGGAGGCGGATTCCACCGCCCAGGTTCATCGACCGCGCCGATGAAGTGCTGGACGCGGGCGGGGTGTTGGGAGCGGGGAAGGAGGAGGTGGCTCGGGCGCAGTATCCGGCGTTCTTCCGGGACGCGGCGCGTCTGGAGGCAGAAGCCGTCGAGCTGCACATCTACGCGAACCAAGCGGTACCAGGTCTCTTGCAGACGGATGAGTACGCGCGGGCTGTATTCACCATGCGGCGCCCGTTGCTGGACGATGAGATCGTCGAACAGCGGGTCGCAGCGCGCCTGGCCCGACAGGAGATCTTCTCTCGGATGCCGCTGCCCACGATCAGCTTCGTGATCGAAGAGTCAGTTCTACGACGTCCACTGGGCGGTTGGCCTGTAATGCGCGGCCAGTTGGAGCAGATGCTGCTCCACAGCCATCGGCGTAACGTCAAGGTTCAGGTGATGCCCACGGAGCGCGAGGACCATGCGGGACTTGCCGGCCCGTTCACCTTGATCGAGACCCTGGACGGGCGGAGGATCGCCTACGTAGAGGTGCACAAGGACAGCCGCCTCTACACGGAGCGGAAGTCGGTCCGAGAACTCGAAGAGCAGTACGGGATTCTCCGCGCCGAGGCACTCACTCCGCGCGAATCGCTGGCCTTCGTTGAGAAGTTGCTAGGGGAGAGATGAGCGTCGTAGACCCGGTTGGGATCGTGCCCGAGTCGGCCTGGAGCAAGAGCAGCTACAGCAGCGGCGAAGGCGGCGAATGCGTCGAAGTAGCCCCCTGGATGGGCATCACACTCGTACGCGACTCGAAGAACACGGCCGGCCCCATAGTGAGCCTCGGCCACGACGCCTGGACCGAGTTCATCGGCTTCGCGGCCGGGCACACCGGCTGAGCCGAGGCACGCCCTTCTCGCGCCCCGCGACCGTCCACGATCGGTTCCGGGGCGCGAGGGCCTTCCATTGACCTCGCTAGGCCAGGTGTCCGACCTGCGGAGTCGGTAGGACTTCGCCCGTCAATGAGATGCGACCACGCGAAGCTCCAGCTCGTGTCTCGCCTCACTCCGCAGGGTCGCCTCCAGGTGGTGCAACTCGGTGACAAGCCGGTCGTCGTGGCCGAGCACGCGGCCGGCCAGGCCGATCAACGAGTCGTCCTCGTCAGGGGAGGACCCGTCGAACAGAAGGCTGCACAGGGCGTCACTGCTCTCTTCTGGATCCGGCGCTGTACGCAGACCGACCCAGCCACGGTCCAGCCAATGACTCAGGAGGGCCGTGAATGTCTCGATGCAGTGCCGCTTCTTGTCGGAGCCCTCGTCGGAACCCAATTGCGCAACCAGCTCGGCGTACAGCTCCGGCATACCGAGTCCCAGCACGCGTGTGCCCGCATACGCCCAGTAGTCCGATCCGGTCCCGCCGCCGTATGCCTGCCAGCGCGGGTTCCACAACAGCCGGGTGAATTCGGCGCGCGCGGCATCACCATGCAGGGCGATGCCCAGGATCAGTCCGCCGTTGCAGTCCGTGGACGCGCCACCCTCGCCCCACTCGACGAGCTTTCCCAGCCAAGTCGGGTCACCCGTCTTCGTGGCGAGGATCGGCAAGAACTCAGGGAACACGTTGGAGCCGACGTGCCGCCCGAGTGCCTCCGCGATCTCGGTCCGCAGCCCCTGACACGACAGGTGCAGCAACCCCAGGCACGCGTCCATCACCTCGTGGTGATCGCGGCGAGGACCGTCAACGTGCTCCCACAGCATCCGCTCGGCCGACTCGCATCCCAGGTAACCGACAGCGTGCAGCACACCGGTCGGCACACCGTCGCGCAACCTGCCCGCCTCGACGGTCGCTTCCAGCAGGCGTTCAGCCACACCGATGTCTCCGTGCCGGGCGAATATCGGAACCAGTGCCTCGCGCGCTCCGGGATCGTCGAGGAACACCGGGAGAAGCGCCTCCACGTCGGATCGGGACCCGTACCGCAGCACCACGTCCACGACCATCGACTCCCACCGCCAGGTCACCGCCTTCGGATCACTGACGTACCTGTCGAGCAACTCCCGCGTCGCCCACGAAATCGCCACCCCGACTACCACCTCTGCCTGGACAACGCCGTTCATCATGTCCGAGGACCCGGCTCAGGGCCACGGAGTTCCGACGTACCTCCCCGGTCGCTCGCCGCCGGACGCAGGCGTTTGCGGTCACGACTGCGGCCGGCAGGCGCGCGACAGCATGCCGGGCCAGGTGCCGAAACCAGCCCGCCCACCGATTGAAACCGTTCAATCATCAAGCGAGCGAACCAGCCTGACTCCCGTGACGACACGGATCAGCAGCGCCGAATTCCGGAAATTGCCTGCACACTCATTGACCCTCACCCCTCGCACCCCTACGTTCACCGCTGGGAAGTTGATTTGAATCGATTCACAACTCCTAGGTGAGGGGCCGCAGTTGATCAGCAGGAGGAACATTTTGGCGGGCGCGGCGGGCGCCGTCGCCGCGACGGCCACCGGAGCGGGACCGGCCATGGCCGCGCCCGCGTCCTCGTCCGCGACGGCGTCCGCGACGGCCGTCTCGCGTGCGCGGCGCGGAGCTCCGCGCATCACCGCTCCGACCGTCGAATACGTCCAGCACCCGTTGGGACTCGACGCGCAACGCCCCCGGCTGAGCTGGCCGATGGTCTCGGACAAGCCGGGGACGCTCCAGAGCGCCTACCAGATCCGCGTCGCCTCCAGCGCGTCGGGCCTGTCCCGTCCGGACGTCTGGGACAGCGGGAAGGTGGCGTCCGGCCAGTCCGTCCTCGTCACCTACACCGGTCCTCGACTCGCCCCGCGGACCCGCTACTTCTGGTCCGTTCGGGTCTGGGACACCGATGGCGCGGCCTCCGGCTGGAGCGCGCCGTCCTGGTGGGAGACCGGACTCATGGACGCGCGGTGGTCGGCGGACTGGGTCTCCGCTCCTGCCGTCCTCACGGACGCGCCCTCCCTCGAAGGCTGCTCCTGGATCTGGTTCCCCGAAGGGGATCCGGCGAGCAGCGCTCCGGCGGAAACGCGGTGGTTCCGGCGGGTCGTCGATGTCCCCGACGGTGTCACGGCGGCGAAGATCGCCATCAGCGCTGACAACGTCTTCTCGCTCTCCGTGAACGACTCGGAAGTGGCCCGCACCGATCTGGCGACGGACCACGACGGCTGGCGCCGTCCGGCCGTCGTCGACGTCCTCGGGCGACTGCGCCCCGGCCGGAACGTCCTCGCGGTCTCGGCGACCAACGCGACGGTGGGGCCCGCCGGTCTGGTCGCCGTACTCACCCTGAGCACGGCGTCCGGCGAGCAGCGGATCGTCACCGACGCCTCCTGGCGGACGACGGACGCGGAGCCCCCGGCCGACTGGCGCGGGGACGGCTTCGACGACAGCGGCTGGTCGGCGGCGAAGGTGGCCGCCGCGTGGGGATCGGGCCCTTGGGGCAGGGTCGTTCCGGCGTCGTTCGCCGCCAACCAGCTGCGGCACGAGTTCACGCTCCCCCGCAAGAAGGTGGCCCGCGCCCGCCTGTACGCCACGGCCCTCGGCCTGTACGAGGCCCACCTCAACGGCCGCCGGGTGGGCCGCGACCAGCTCGCTCCCGGCTGGACCGACTACCGCGAACGCGTCCAGTACCAGACGTACGACGTCACCTCCCTTCTGCGGACCGGCGCCAACGCCATCGGCGCGTATGTGGCGCCGGGCTGGTACGCGGGCAACGTCGGCATGTTCGGGCCTCACCAGTACGGTGAACGCCCCGCACTGCTGGCGCAGTTGGAGGTCGAGTACGCCGACGGGACGAGTGAGCACGTCACTTCGGGCACGGACTGGCGGGCCGCGGCGGGGCCGATCGTCGCGGCCGACCTGCTGGGCGGCGAGACGTACGACGCGCGGATGGAGACCACCGGCTGGACCTCACCCGGTTTCGACGACCGGACCTGGCTCGCGGTCCGCGCCACGGGCGACGGCGTGCCCGGTCAGATCGTCGCGCAGGTCGACGGCCCGGTGCGGGTGGCCGGTGAACGGCCGGCCGAGAAGGTGACCGAACCCGCGCCGGGCGTCTTCGTCTTCGACCTGGGCCAGAACATGGTCGGTTCGGTCCGGCTGCGCGTCTCGGGCGACGCCGGGACGACCGTGTGGATGCGCCATGCCGAGGTCCTCAACCCGGACGGCACCCTTTACACCGCGAATCTGCGCTCGGCCGCGGCGACCGACACGTACACCCTCAAGGGGGGCGGCGAGGAGACGTACGAGCCGCGCTTCACCTTCCACGGATTCCGCTACGTCGAGGTCACCGGGTTCCCCGGCACTCCCTCCGCGCGGGCCGTGACCGGCCGCGTCATGCATACGGCGGCCCCCTTCACCCTTGAGTTCGAGACCGACGTGCCGATGCTCAACCAGTTGCACAGCAACATCACTTGGGGGCAGCGGGGCAACTTCCTCTCCGTCCCGACGGACACCCCCGCCCGCGACGAGCGGCTGGGCTGGACCGGCGACATCAATGTCTTCGCGCCCACGGCCGCGTACACGATGGAGTCGGCCCGGTTCCTCGCCAAGTGGCTCGTGGACCTGCGCGACGGCCAGACCGCGGAGGGCGCGTTCACGGACGTGGCACCCATGGTCGGGACGGTCGGCAACGGCGTCGCGGGCTGGGGCGACGCGGGTGTCACGGTCCCCTGGTCGCTGTACCAGGCCTACGGGGACCGGCAGGTCCTGGCCGATGCCTGGTCGTCCGTCCAGGCCTGGCTGACCTACCTGGAGCGCCACAGCAACGGCCTGTTGCGGCCGGCGGAAGGATACGGGGACTGGCTGAACGTCTCGGACGAGACGCCCAAGGACGTCATCGCCACCGCGTACTTCGCGCACAGCGCCGACCTCGCGGCCCGGATGGCCACGGAACTCGGCAAGGATCCCGCGCCCCACACCGCCCTGTTCGAGCGCATTCGAGAAGCGTTCCGGAACGCCTATGTCGGCGCAGACGGGAAGGTGAAGGGCGACACACAGACGGCGTACGTTCTCACCCTGTCGATGAACCTGCTGCCGGACGCCCTGCGCACGGCGGCGGCCGGCCGTCTCGTCGATCTGATCCGTGCGAAGGACTGGCACCTGTCGACGGGCTTCCTCGGCACGCCCCGGCTGCTGCCCGTCCTCACGGACACCGGGCACACCGATGTCGCCTACCGGCTGCTCCAGCAGCGCTCCTTCCCGAGCTGGGGCTACCAGATCGACAGGGGCTCCACGACGATGTGGGAACGCTGGGACTCCATCCGGCCCGACGGCAGCTTCCAGACCCCCGACATGAACTCCTTCAACCACTACGCCTACGGCTCGGTGGGCGAGTGGATGTACGCCAACATCGCCGGCATCTCGCCGGGCCGGCCCGGCTACCGGGAGATCGTCGTGCGCCCCCGGCCGGGCGGCGACGTCACCTCCGCCCGTGCCACCTTCACGTCCGTGTACGGCCCGGTCTCCACGGACTGGCACCAGCGCTCCGGCGGCTTCGACCTCACCTGCGCCGTGCCCGCCAACACCACGGCCGAGGTGTGGATCCCCGCAACCGGCCCGGACGCGGTCTCCCACAGCCGCGCGACCTTCCTGCGTACGGAGGACGGCTGCGCGGTGTACCGGGTCGGTTCCGGCAGTCACCGGTTCACCACCTGACCGAGGGCCCGAAGGGGAACCGGGACCAGGTGTCCCGAAGGGGGACATGAGTGGACGCCCGCCGGTATACGGCGGGCGTCCACGCGTGTGGCCCCGGTGTCCGCCCGGTGCCTACGGTGTCGCGTCCACCGCGACCGGGATCTCCGCCGCGTCCTCCCGCCCGGTCCTGAACTGCGTCCGGTACAGCTCCGCGTAGCGCCCGTCCACCGCCAGCAGATCCTCATGGGTGCCCCGCTCGACGATCCGGCCCGCCTCGACGACGAGGATCATGTCGGCGGCCCGCACCGTCGACAGCCGGTGCGCGATCACGACGGCGGTGCGGCCTTCCAGCGCCTCGGTGAGCGCCTCCTGGACGGCCGCCTCCGAGGTGTTGTCGAGGTGGGCGGTGGCCTCGTCGAGGATGACGACGCGCTGGCGGGCGAGCAGCAGCCGGGCGATGGTCATGCGCTGGCGCTCGCCGCCGGAGAGCCGGTATCCGCGCTCGCCGACCACGGTGTCGAGGCCGTCGGGGAGCGACCGTACGAGCTCGTCGAGGCGGGCGCGGCGCAGCACGTCCCACAGCTCGTCCTCGCTCGCGCCCGGCCGGGCGAGGAGCAGGTTCTCGCGGACCGAGTCATGGAAGAGGTGCCCGTCCTGCGTGACCATGCCGAGGGTCGCGCGCATCGACGCGGCGCTGAGCTCGCGGACGTCGACCCCGCCGATGCGCACGGCGCCCTCGTCGGTGTCGTACAGGCGCGGCAGCAGTTGCGCGATGGTCGACTTGCCGGCGCCGGAGGAGCCGACGAGCGCGACGGTCTGGCCGGGTTCGGCGCGGAAGGAGATGCCGTGCAGGACCTCGGCACCGCCCCGGGTGTCGAGGGAGGCGACCTCCTCCAGGGAGGCGAGGGAGACCTTGTCGGCGGAGGGGTAGGCGAAGCGGACGTCGTCGAACTCGACGGCGACGGGCCCGTCCGGGACCGCGCGGGCGTCCGGCTTCTCCTCGATGAGCGGCTTCAGGTCGAGCACCTCGAAGACGCGCTCGAAGCTGACCAGCGCGCTCATCACCTCGACGCGCGCCCCGGCGAGCGAGGTGAGCGGTGCATACAGGCGGGTGAGCAGCAGCGCCAGTGAGACGACGGCGCCGGGCTCCAGCGTGCCCTGCAGGGCGAACCAGCCGCCGAGCCCGTAGACGAGGGCGAGCGCCAGGGCCGACACCAGTGTCAGCGCGGTGATGAAGGCGGACTGCGCCATCGCCGTACGCACCCCGATGTCCCGCACCCGCGACGCGCGCGCCGCGAACTCGGCGGACTCCTCCCCGGGCCGCCCGAAGAGCTTGACGAGGGTGGCGCCGGGCGCGGAGAAGCGCTCGGTCATCCGCGTGCCCATGGAGGCGTTGAGGTCCGCGGCCTCCCGCTGGAGCTTGGCCATCCGGCTGCCCATCCGTCGGGCGGGGAGCACGAACACCGGCAGCAGGACCAGCGCGAGCAGGGTGATCTGCCAGGACAGGGTGAGCATCACGACCAGGGTGAGCAGCAGCGTCACGACGTTGCTGACGACTCCGGACAGGGTGTTGCTGAAGGCGCGCTGGGCGCCGATGACGTCGTTGTTGAGTCGACTGACGAGCGCGCCCGTACGTGTACGTGTGAAGAACGCGACCGGCATGCGCTGCACATGATCGAAGACGGCCGTCCGCAGATCGAGGATGAGTCCCTCGCCGAGCGTCGACGAAAGCCAGCGGCTCAGTATTCCGAATGCCGCCTCGGCGAGCGCGATGACGGCGATGAGCACGGCAAGACGGATGACGGTGCTCTCGTCCCCGTGGGTCACGATGGCGTCCACGACGCGCCCCGCGAGCACCGGCGTCGCGACGGCCAGCAGCGCGGTCACCACACTGAGGAGGACGAACTGCGCGATACGACGGCGGTGCGGGCGGGCGAAGGCGGCGATGCGGCGCAGTGTCGCGGGATCGAAGGGACGACGCTCCTGTTGGGCGTTCATGACACTGTGCAGCTGTGTCCAGGCTGTGGTCTCCATGCTCATGGAAGAGACAGTAGGACCTCAAGCTTTGTTGAGGTCAACGGCACCGGTCGGGAACATACGCGCGGACGGCCGGGCACCGGCACCGCTCGGGAGCACGCGCGCGATCGACCGGGCGCCGACACCGGTCCGGAAGATGCGCGCGATCGGCCCCGCGTCGACACCGGGGTCAGCACCGCGGTCGACATCGAGGTGAACACCGGGGTCAACACGGGGCACCCGAGGGCCACCCCTCCCGCAGCTTGCCCGGCGTGTCAGCCGCCGTCTCCGCGCCCGCAACCTCACGTTGGTGCGGTGTGGAAAACCTCTCCCGATGTGACAGCCGTACGACTTCCCCGGGCGCTGCCCCGGCTCCCCCGCCGTCTCACCCTGCGGCCTGCCGTCCGGCCGGTCCTGTGCCTCCTCCCGCTGGCCCTGGTCCTGGTGGTGGCCGTGCGCCACCGGTCCGTGCTCGTCGAGGGTTTCGGCCATCTGAAGTCGGCCGAGTGGCCCTGGCTCGTGGCCGCGGCCGCGGCGACCTGTCTGACCTGGGTCGCCGCGGCCGTGACCCGCCAGGGCGCGGTCATGGAACGGCTGCCGGCGCGCCGACTGCTCGCCACGCAGTTCGCCGCGGGCGCGGCGAACCATCTGCTGCCGACGGGGCTCGGCGCCGGGGCGGTCAATCTGCGATTCATGACGGGGTGCGGAGTGCCGCTGGCCCGCTCGTCGGCCGCGCTCGCGCTGTATCTGCTCGCCGAGTCGGTGACCCGGCTGAGCCTGCTCATCGGTCTGCTGATCGCGTTCCCCGGAGCACTGCGGCTCGGCGGTCTGCTGCCGGACGGGACGGCCGGCCCGCTGCTGCTCGGCATCGGCGCGGCCGTGTGCGCAGCGGTGGCGGCGCTCGCTCTCGTACGGCGGCTGCGCTCGGCCGTCTTCTCCTTCCTGCGCACCGCTTTCGGCGAGGCCCGCTCGGTGCACACCCGTCCGTCCCGGGCCTTCGCGCTGTGGGGCGGCTCGCTCGCCTTCCCGCTGCTCCAGGCGGCCGGACTGGCCGCGGTGGGGCGTGCGCTGGGACTCCCGGTCTCCCCCACGCACATGATGATCGCCTACTTGGCGGCGACGGTCGCGGTCGCGATGGTGCCGACGCCCGGCGGTCTCGGTTCGGTGGAGGCGGCGCTGATCCTGGCGCTGGTCGCCGCGGGCGGACCGGTGGCGGTGGCGACCGCGGTGGTGCTGGCGTACCGGATCATCACCGTGTGGGTGCCGCTCCTCCCGGGGGCGCTGACGCTGGGGGCGCTGGTCCGCTACAAGGTGATCTGAGCCCGGCCTGTCCGTCCCGGCTCGCGCGGTGTGCTCAGCCCCGTGACCGGGACGTGAGAGGCCGAGCTCATCGGCTCCGGGCGCGCGGCCGACCGGCCCGGGATCCCGGGGCAGGGACCAAGCCCGTCCGCTCCGGCTCGTGCGTTCCGTCGCGTGCTGTGATACCGAGGAGTAACCACGGCGTGCGACGAGGCACGTCGGCGCAGAAAGGGACAGCGCGATGCCGGTCCGGATCGAACGTCAGGGTCACGTCACCACCGTCATCCTCTCCCGGCCCACGGCCCGTAACGCGGTGGACGGGCCGACCGCCGCCGAACTCGCGGACGCCTTCCGGAAGTTCGAGGCCGACGAGACGGCGCGCGTCGCCGTGCTCTGGGGCGAGGGCGGCACCTTCTGCGCGGGCGCGGACCTCAAGGCCATCGGTACCGAGCGCGGCAACGAGGTCGCCGAGGAAGGTGACGGGCCGATGGGTCCCACCCGCCTGCGCCTGACCAAGCCGGTGATCGCGGCGGTCGCAGGACACGCCGTGGCCGGTGGTCTGGAACTGGCGCTCTGGTGCGATCTGCGGGTCGCCGAGGAGGACGCCGTCTTCGGGGTGTTCTGCCGCCGCTGGGGGGTGCCGCTGATCGACGGGGGCACGGTACGGCTGCCCCGGCTCATCGGCATGAGCCGCGCGATGGACATGATCCTCACCGGTCGCCCGGTCACCGCTGCGGAGGCGTACGGGATGGGGCTCGCCAACCGGCTCGTCCCGGTCGGCCGGGCCCGCGCCGAGGCCGAGCGACTGGCCGCCGAGATCGCCGACTTCCCGCAGTCCTGTCTGCGCAGCGACCGTGCCTCGGTCCTCGACCAGGAGGGCCTGATCGAGAAGGAGGCCATGCGGACCGAACTCCGGTACGGCATGGGCGTGCTGGACGAGAGCATGGAGGGTGCGGCCCGCTTCGCCTCCGGTGCGGGGCGGCACGGTTCGTTCGGCGGGCTCTGACACCGGGGCCCAGCCCGGCAAGGGCCGTGGCGGCGGCACCCGCACCCCTTGCCGGACCGGAGGCCGTGGCCGCCTCACCGGCGAACCCGGCCCGGCAGAGGCAGTTGGCCGGACCGGCCGCCAAGGGGGGCCGCACACAGGGCTGGTGACGGAGGGGCATGCGGATGCGGCAGGATGAGCGGTCCCCCCGGACGATGACGAACACCCGTCCGGGCATGATCGTGCGTTCCCGGATTCGAGCAGGTGGCAAGTGACGACACAGCACATTCGGCCCGCGGGCCCTCACCCCGGTCCCGGCTTCCGAGGAGGTCATCGATGAAGCGCTCCGTCACCGTGGACGACCTGATGATCGCCGGAATAGCCGTGGCAGCCGGGCTGCTGGCGGCGTTCCTGCTGCGGATGCTGCTGCGCTGGCTGGGCAGGCACGCCGAGCGCACCCGCTGGAGCGGCGACGACATCATGGTGGACGCGCTGCGCACCGTGGTGCCGTGGTCGGCCGTCGCCGGGGGCATCGCCGCGGCGGCCGCGGTGCTTCCGCTGACCGCGCCGGTCGGCCGCACCGTCAACCGGTCACTGACCGTTCTGCTCATCCTGGTCACGACGGTCACCGCGGCCCGGCTGATCACCGGCCTGGTCCGGTCGGTCACCCAGTCCCGCTCGGGCGTCGCCGGTTCGGCCACCATCTTCGTCAACATCACCCGGGTCGTGGTGCTGGCGATCGGCTTCCTGATCGTCCTGCAGACCCTCGGGATCTCGATCGCGCCCCTGCTGACGGCCTTGGGTGTGGGCGGTCTGGCCGTCGCCCTCGCCCTCCAGGACACGCTCGCCAACCTCTTCGCGGGCGTGCACATCCTCGCGTCGAAGACGATCCAGCCGGGCGACTACATCCAGCTGAGCAGCGGCGAGGAGGGGTACGTCGTCGACATCAACTGGCGCAACACCACGGTCCGTCAGCTCTCCAACAACCTGGTCATCATCCCCAACGCCCAGCTCTCGGGCACCAACATGACCAACTTCACCCGGCCCGAGCAGCGGATGACGCTCACCGTGCAGGTCGGCGTCGGCTACGACAGCGACCTGGACCACGTCGAGCGGGTCACCAACGAGGTCGTCGCCCAGGTGATGACCGGGATCGACGGTGCCGTCCCGGAGCACGAACCCGCGGTGCGTTTCCACACGTTCGGCGACTCCCGCATCGGTCTCACCGTGATCCTCGGCGTGGGCGAGTTCAGCGACCAGTACCGGATCAAGCACGAGTTCATCAAGCGCCTGCACAAGCGCTACCGGGACGAGGGCATCCGGATTCCGTCGCCCGCCCGCACGGTCGCGCTCCAGCCCGGCGGCACGGGGTTCCTGGAGACCGCCATCCCCCATCAGCGCGAGGCCGCGAAGCGGCCCTGAGAAGCGGCCCGCGGATCGGGTCCGAGAACGACCTGAGAACGGGCCGGGGGCCGGGCGGAACACTCCGCCCGGCCCCCGTCCGGTCGCCGTCCGGTCGCCGGCGCGATCAGAGCGTGGCGGTCGAGTCCGGGTAGTGGCCGGGCGCGCGGTTGCGCGGTGCGACCAGGCTCGACACCACCGGGGTGACCGTCCAGTCCGGGTGGTTCGGCATGCGCGGTGTCCTCGTCCCGTACAGCCAGTCGTTCAGGAAGCCGGACTGGTCCTGTCCGGAGATCTCGGAGGCGACCGCGATGTAGTCCGCGGTGGTCGCCGCGGAGTTGCGGTGGCGCGCGAGGAAGGTGCGCTCGATGCGGTTGAAGACGTCCTCGCCGACGACCTCGCGCAGCGCGTAGAGGACCAGGACACCGCCCAGGTAGCGCTGGTTGTCGAAGAGGTTGGCCTCGTTCGGCGCGGCGACGGGCCCGGAGTCCTTGCGCCACTGGTCGCCCCTGGCGTAGGTGTCCTTCATCCGGGCTTCCATGGTCGTCATGCCGAGCGAGTCGGCCCAGCCCCGCTCGTAGCGGTAGAGCAGCCCGTAGAAGTCCGCGTGGCCCTCGTTCAGCCACAGATCGGCCCAGTCGGCCGGGCTGACACTGTTGCCGAACCAGGAGTGGACCAGCTCGTGCATCATGTGCGAGCCGATCTTCTTCTCCTCCTGGAGCAGGAAGTTCGGCTTGTAGAGCGTCAGGGTCTGGGTCTCCAGGCCCGTGAAGTCGAAGGCGTTCGCGGCGTCGGAGTTGCAGGGCAGGAGCCCGTACGTCTCGAACGGGTAGGCGCCGAGGCGCTGCTCCAGCCAGTCGAGAAGGCCGGGGGTGAGCGCGAGCGCCGGTTCCAGCGCGGCGGCGCGCGCGGTCGGGACGACGTCCCGCAGCCCCAGCCCGTTCGGTCCCTGCCGCTCCTTGACGACGTAGTCGCCGACCGTGATCTGCACCAGCTCGGTGGCTATCGGGGAACCCGAGCGGTACGTGTACGCGGTCCGGTCGCCGTCGAGGCTCTCCGTGCAGACCAGCGTGCCGTTCGCGACACCGCGCAGGGTGTTCGGCACGGTGATGCGGAAGCTGAAGTCCGCCTTGTCCATCGGGTGGTCGTTGCTCGGGAAGACCGTGTGCGCCGAATTCGGCTGAGGACACACCGCGAAGCCGTCGGGGGTGGGAACCCAGGCGGTGTGCGCGAGTGCCTTGGCCGGGTCGACGCCGTACTCGACACAGACCGCGACGGCGCGGGACCTCGGCAGGGTCCGGACCGGGGTGACCCGCAGCTTCTCGTCCGCCTGCTCGAAGCCGGCCGCGACACCGCCGACCCGCACCGCGCGCACATCCAGGCCGAGCGCGTCGAGCGAGAAGCGGGAGAGGTCCTGGGTCGCCCTGATCATCAGGGTCGCCTTGGCGTCGACCAGCCGGGTCGTGGCGTCGTACGAGAAGTCGAGGTGGTAGGCCTCGACGCGGTAGCCGTCGTTGCCGAGGGCCGGGAAGACGGAATCGCCGAGGGTCTCCGCGCCCGGGGTGCCCTCATCGGGCCTTAACGCGAGGGGACGCGCCGAGGCCGTGGGTGCGGCGACGAGCACGGCGGCCGTGCCGAGCAGCGCGGCCGCGGGGGCCGTCACTCTGGTGCGATATCTCATGGGTCGCTTTCGTTCGGGCGGCGGGAGCCTGGCGGTCCGCCGCAAGATCAAGTACGTGATCACCTTCCAGTACGCCTGGGCGGGGCGCCCGGTTGCCTCGAACCGGCGATTCCCGCGTTCACTCCGGCCGCCGTTTTGGCCCGGCGCGACGGGGGCGGTGTCCGATCCGGCCCGCCCGGTCCGCTGCGGACGGCGGTTTTCCCCCACACCCGGCCCGACCCGGGACAGACCCCTGTCGAGCCGGGGCCACTCACGAGATATCTTGATGTCGAGCAATGTTGCAGACGTGGAGCGGAGCACCCGGTGACTGACTCGACCATCATTTACACGCACACTGACGAGGCCCCGGCCCTGGCGACGTATTCGTTCCTGCCGGTGGTCCAGGCGTACGCCTCGCAGGCGGGTGTCACTGTGGAGACCCGTGACATCTCGCTGGCCGGGCGCATCATCGCCCTCTTCCCGGAGTTCCTCCAGGAGGACCAGCGCATCGCGGACGCCCTGTCCGAGCTCGGTGAGCTGGCCAAGACGCCCGGCGCGAACATCATCAAGCTGCCGAACATCTCGGCCTCGATCCCCCAGCTGAAGGCGGCCGTAGCCGAGCTTCAGGCCCAGGGCTACGCGCTCCCGGACTACCCGGACGACCCGAAGTCGGACGAGGAGCGCGACATCCGCGCCCGTTACGACAAGGTCAAGGGCAGCGCCGTGAACCCGGTGCTGCGCGAGGGCAACTCCGACCGCCGCGCCCCCGCGTCGGTCAAGAACTATGCCAAGACCCACCCGCACCGCATGGGCAAGTGGACGTCCGACTCGAAGACGAACGTCGCCACCATGGGTGTCGACGACTTCCGCTCCACCGAGAAGTCCGCGGTGATCACCGAGGCCGGCGCGCTGCGGATCGAGCTGGTCGGCGACGACGGCTCCACCACCGTGCTGCGCGAGTCCGTACCCGTCCTCGCGGACGAGGTCGTGGACGCGTCCGTCCTGCACGTCGCGCCGTTGCGCGAGTTCCTCACCGAGCAGATCGCCCGCGCCAAGGCCGAGGACGTGCTGTTCTCGGTGCACCTCAAGGCCACGATGATGAAGGTCTCCGACCCGATCGTCTTCGGTCACGTGGTGCGCGCCTTCTTCCCGAAGACGTTCGCCGCGCACGGCGCGACGCTCGCCGCCGCCGGTCTGACCCCGAACGACGGTCTCGGCGGCATCTACAAGGGCCTGGAGGCGCTGCCCGAGGGTGCCGAGATCAAGGCCTCCTTCGACGCCGAGCTCGCCGAGGGCCCGGCCCTCGCGATGGTCGACTCCGACAAGGGCATCACCAACCTGCACGTGCCGTCCGACGTCATCGTCGACGCCTCGATGCCGGCCATGATCCGCACGTCCGGCCACATGTGGGGCCCGGACGGACAGGAGGCCGACACGCTCGCGGTCCTGCCGGACAGCAGCTACTCCGGTGTCTACCAGGTCGTCATCGACGACTGCCGCGCCAACGGCGCCTTCGACCCGTCGATCATGGGCACCGTCCCGAACGTCGGTCTGATGGCGCAGAAGGCCGAGGAGTACGGCAGCCACGACAAGACCTTCGAGGTCCCGACGACCGGCACGGTCCGCCTCGTCGACCAGGCCGGCAACGTCGTCCTGGAGCAGGCCGTCTCCGCCGGCGACATCTTCCGCGCCTGCCAGACGAAGGACGCCCCGATCCGCGACTGGGTGAAGCTGGCCGTCACCCGCGCCCGCGCCACCGGCGACCCGACCGTGTTCTGGCTGGACGAGGACCGCGCGCACGACGCAGTGCTGATCGAGAAGATCAAGCGGTACCTGCCGGAGCACGACACCGAGGGCCTGGACATCCGCATCCTGTCCCCGGTCGAGGCGACCAAGCTGTCGGTGGAGCGCATCCGCCGCGGCGAGAACACGATCTCGGTCACCGGCAACGTGCTGCGCGACTACCTGACCGACCTGTTCCCGATCCTGGAGCTGGGCACCAGCGCCAAGATGCTGTCGATCGTCCCGCTGATGGCGGGCGGCGGCCTCTTCGAAACGGGCGCCGGCGGCTCCGCGCCGAAGCACGTGCAGCAGCTGGTCAAGGAGAACTACCTGCGCTGGGACAGCCTCGGTGAGTTCCTCGCGCTGGCCTCCAGCTTCGAGCACCTCGCGACCACCACGGGCAACGCGCGCGCCCAGGTGCTCGCCGACACCCTCGACCGCGCGACGGCGACCTTCCTCAACGAGGACAAGTCGCCGACCCGTCGCGTCGGCGGCATCGACAACCGCGGCAGCCACTTCTTCCTGTCCCTGTACTGGGCCAACGAGCTGGCGCAGCAGACCGACGACGCGGACCTCGCCAAGGCGTTCGCCCAGCTCGCCGAGACGCTCACCGCGCAGGAGCAGACGATCGTCGACGAGCTGAACGCGGTCCAGGGCCACCCGGCCGACATCGGCGGCTACTACCAGCCCGACCCGGCCAAGGCCGCGACGGTCATGCGCCCGTCCGCCACCTGGAACGAGACGCTGGCGATCCTCGCCTGACCGACGCACCACCCAGCACCACCCCCGCGGGCACAGTTCCGCGCACGCCGCCCCGGCCGGATCCTCCGGCCGGGGCGGCGTCGTCGTGAGGTCCTCCCGGCGCGTCACGGTGACAGCTGCGGCCCACCTGGGGGATCACCGGTGGCGGGCCGGAACACCCGTTCATAACTTCGGCCTATGACCAAACAACAGATGGCCTACCTCGCGTGCACCGCGGTGGTCGTGGCCTCGGGCGTGGGCGCCGCCCTGCCGGCCGACCACCCGTCAGTGCACCTGGTACGCCAGGGTGAATCCATCCAGAAGGCCGTGAACTCGGCGCGGGCCGGCGACACCGTCGTCGTCGCGCCCGGCACCTACCACGAGAGCGTCACCATCACGGTGCCGAACCTGACCCTGCGGGGGGCGAGCGCCCGTGCCACCGTCATCGTGCCGGGTACGGCCACGACCGACGCGTGCGCCAAGGCGGGCAACGGCATTTGTGTGACAGGGACGGACAAGAGTCCCGTCCGGGGCGTCACCGTCACCTCACTGACCCTCAGGGGCTTCTCCAAACAGGGTCTGTGGGCGTCGGGGACCGATCGGCTGACGGTCCGCGGGGTGACCGCCGAGAAGAACGGCCAGTGGGGCCTCGCCGAGGAGAGGTCCGTTCGCGCGAGGTTCGTCCGCAACATCGCGAAGGACAACGGCGACGCCGGAGTGTTCCTCTCCAACACGGTCGCCACCGAGGAGGGAGCCCGCGACACCCTGGGAACGGTGGTCGCCCACAACCAGCTGAGCGGCAACCGGATCGGCATCACGGTGCGGCGGCTGCGGAACCTGACCGTCGCCCGCAACGAGGCCACCGGCAACTGCACCGCGGTGTTCATCGTGGGTGACGAGAACAAGCCCCGGGTCGGGGACCTGTCCGTGCGCCGGAACTACATCCACGCCAACAACAAGTCCTGTCCCAAGACCGCCCGGCTGCCCGCCCTCCAGGGCTCGGGGATCGTCCTCACCGGTGCCGAGGACGTGCGCGTGACGCACAACAGGGTCGAGGACAACGTGGGCACGTCCCCGCTGTCGGGCGGCATCGTCCTGTTCAAGAGCTTCGTCGGCGCGCTCAGCGAACGCAACGTGGTGCGCGACAACGTGGTCCTGCGCAACGGCCCGTCCGATCTCGCCAACCGCGACACCGGCAAGGGCAACACGTTCCGGGGCAACACCTGCAAGGTCTCCGAGCCCGCCGGAATGTGCTGACGTCCCGGCCCGACCGCAGCACCGGGGCCGCACCCCCGTACAGCCCGGTCGTCCCTCCGTTCGGACCGGTCCGCCCCCCATTCGGACCGGTCCGGTCTCCCCGTACGGCACGACACCAGAAACGAGGCATTGAATGACGACTGTCGATCAGAGTCCCCCGCCGCCCATGCGGCTGAGGGAACTCGTCTTCGGGGCGGCCTGTGCCGCCGCCGTACGCGCCGCGGCGCGGCTGGGTGTGGCGGACGCCCTGGACGACACGCCCATGAGCGCGGAGGACCTGGCCGCCGCGGTGAAGACCCAGCCGGGCACCCTGCGCCGGCTGCTGCGCGCCCTGTCCTGCCAGGGCGTCTTCGTGGAGCGCCCCGACGGCACGTTCGCGCACACGGAGATGTCCCGCCTGCTGCGCGAGGACGACCCGAACTCCCTGCGGTACATCGCCCTGTGGTGCACCGAGCCCTGGACGTGGAACGTCTGGCCGAACCTCGACGAGGCGGTCCGCTCCGGCCGCAACGTCTTCGAGGACGTGTACGACAAGGAGTTCTTCGAGTACCTCAACGAAGACGCCCCCGAGTCCGCGCACGTCTTCAACCGGGCCATGACGACGTCCAGTTCGCAGTCGGCGCGGGACGTCGCGGACCTGCTCGACCTGCGGGGCGTGAAGACGGTCGCCGACATCGGAGGCGGCCAGGGTCAGGTCGTGGCCAGTCTGCTGGAGAAGCACCCCGGCATGCACGGCACCCTGCTCGACCTGCCGGGCGTGGTGGAGAACGCCGATCCGCGGCTGCGGAGCGGCGGGGCGCTGGCCGACCGGGTGCGGATCGTGGCCGGGGACTGCCGTGAGGACATCCCGGTCCAGGCGGACGTGTACATCATCAAGAACATCCTGGAGTGGGACGACGAGAGCACCCGCCGGGCGCTCGCGAACGTCCGCAAGGCCGCACGGCCCGGTGCCCGGGTCGTCGTCATCGAGAACCTCGTGGACGACACCCCGTCGATGAGGTTCACGACCGCCATGGACCTGCTGCTGCTCCTCAACGTCGGCGGTGCCAAGCACACCCGGCAGAGCATGGTCGACCGGCTCACGGCCGCGGGCCTGGTCATCGGCGAGATCCGCTCGGTGAACGCCTATCTGCACGCCTTCGAGTGCACCGTCCCCGGCTGATCCGGGAGGCATTGGAGAAAACCCGAGGCCGCCGGTTCCGCTTCGTCGCGGAGCCGGCGGCCTCGGGTTGTGTCCGGTGCCCGCTCAGCGCGCGGCGTCCCGCTCCCAGCGGTAGAAGCAGTGCGCCATGGCGTCCTTGGGGCTCCGCCAGGTCTGCGGGTCGTACGCGCTGACGTACGCCGACAGTTCCTCGCTGACGCTCTTGAACTCGGGGTGTCCGGCGATCTTCGCGATGGCCGGTCCCGGGTCCCGCTCGGATTCGATGAGGTGCAGATACACGTCACCGAACTGGAAAAGGCTGCGCCGGTTGACCCCGATGAGGTGCGGGAGTTCACCCCGGTCGGAGGCGGCGAACACGTCGGAGATCGCCGGCGCCGAGTCGGGCGCCATGCGGGCGACGATCAGGGCGTGGTGCATCGGAAGTCCTTTCTGTGCCGGTGGCGGCGGTCAGCGGGGCATGGCGGCCGGGCTGCGGCGCTCACGGGCGGCCTGCTCGATCCGGTCCCGGATGAGGGCCATCTGTGTGACGGAGTTGCGGTTGATGTTGTCCGTCATCCAGGCGTCGTCGACCGGGGCGTCGGGCTTCATCGCGAAGTCCTGCACCCAGCGCATGTGGGTGCCGGCCGGGGTCTCCTCGTACTCCCAGCGGATGTTCATGTGCGCGAACGGGCCCGTCTCGACGCGGCGCGCCCGGACGGTCCGCTTCGCGCGGTCCACCGTGCGCTCCGACACCCAGCTCCACACCTTGCCGTTCTCGTCCGGGTGCATGGTGAGGCGGAAGGTCGTCGTGTCGCCGTCCCGGGAGAGGACTTCGAGGGACGCGTACTCGCTGAAGAGCCGCGGCCAGTTCTCGATGTCGTTGGTGATGTCCCAGACGAGGTCGAGCGGGGCGTCGATGACGATGCTGTTCTCGGTGTGTCCGGCCACTTCAGGCTCCAGCCTTGAGGGTGTCGTTGACGAGATCGAGGAACTCACGGGGGGTCTTGCAGCGCTCCGCGTCGGGCGGCAGGGGCCGGCTGTACCGGTTCTCCAGCTCGCCGACGATGCCGAGCAGGGCGAGCGAGTCGAGTCCGAGGGTGCCGAACGGCGCGTCCAAGGACTGCGCGAGTTCCATGGGGTCGACGGTTATACCGGCCGCCTTCTTCATGAGCGCGGCCAGTTCGTCGACGGTCACTTCGGTGGTGATCATGCGGGTGTTCTCCTCACGTGCGGCCCGGACTACCGGGCGTGGTCACCGCCGCGGCGCACGACCAGGGCCGCGTTGGACCCCATGAGTCCCCGGCTGAGGACCAGGGCCGTGCGCAGTTCGGCGGGGCGGGCGTTCGACATCACCAGGTCGAGGTCGTGGCAGATGTCGAACACGTTGGGGGTCGGGGGAATCTGGCCGTGCTCCATCGCGAGCACCGCCGCCGCGGTGTCCAGCAGGGGTGCCCCGCAGTAGGCCCGGCCGATTCCCGTCTTGGGTGCCGTGACGGGTACCCGGGTGCCGTGCGCCCCCAGGGCGTCGGCGATGGCCAGGGCTTCGGCGCGGTCCGCGGCCGGGACTCCCAGGGCGTCGGCGAACACGACGTCGATCTCCTCCGGGGCGCAGTCGGCCTCGGCGAGGGCGCCCCGGATCGCGTGCGCGAGTCCCTCCCGGGACCGCTCCCACTGCGAGGCGCCGGTGAACGTGGCCGCGTGTCCGGCGACGACGGCCCGGACCGCCGCTCCCCGGTCGCGCGCACGCCGCTCGTCCTCCACGACGAGCATGGCACCGCCCTCCGCGGGTACGAAGCCGCAGGCTCCCTTGGTGAAGGGGCGGTAGGCGCGATCGGGGTCCTCGACGGTACTGAGCTCGGGGTAGGCGAGCTGGCAGACCATCGAGTACGGGGCCAGGGGCGCCTCGGCGGCGCCGACGACCATGGCGCCGGTGCCGCGCCGTACGCCCCGGGCGGCGTGCGCGATGGCGTCCAGTCCCCCGGCCTCGTCGCTCGCGACGACTCCGCACGGCCCCTTGAAGCCGCCGCGGATGGAGATCTGGCCGGTGCTCGCGGCGTAGAACCAGGCGATGGACTGGTACGGGCCCACGAACCGGGAGCCCTGGCCCCACAGTTTCTGCAGTTCCCGCTGGCCGAACTCGCCGCCGCCGGATCCTGCGGCGGTGACCACGCCGACGTCGTACGCCTCCTCGGGGTCGACCGCTCCGAGGCCCGCGTCGTCGAGGGCGAGAACGGTCGCGGCCATCGCGAAATGGCTGAAGCGGTCGGTCTGGACGAGGAACCGCTCCTCGATGAGGTCGGCGGCGTCGAAGGCCCGGACCTCACCCGCGACGCGCAGCGGCAGATGCTCGCAGCCCTCGCGGGTGATCCGGTCCAGAACGCCGAGGCCTTCCCTGACGGACTTCCAGTAGGCGTCGGCGCGCAATCCGTTGGGCGCGATCACACCGATTCCGGTGACGGCCGCGCGCCGGGGGCGCTGAGTGCTCATCGTGTCCTCCCACCCGGCCCGGTCAGGAGCACCGCGGACTGGAATCCGCCGAACCCGCTGCCGACGGAGAGCACATTCCTGAGCTTCCGGGGGCGTGCGGTGCGCGGCACGTAGTCCAGGTCGCATTCGGGGTCGGGGGTTTCGTAGTTCGCCGTGGGCGGCACCACCTGGTGCTTCAGGGCGAGGACGCAGGCGACGACCTCGATCGCGCCGATCGCGCCCAGCGAGTGGCCCACCATGGATTTGATGGAGCTCATGGGCGTGTTGTACGCGTGCTCGCCCAGGGACTGCTTGACCGCGGCGGTCTCGTGCCGGTCGTTCTGCCGGGTGCCCGAGCCGTGCGCGTTGACGTAGTCGATCAGCGTGGGGTCGAGGCGGGCCTGGTCGAGCGTGCCGTCGATCGCCCGGGACATTTCCAGGCCCTCGCTGGTCAGACCGGTCATGTGGTAGGCGTTGCCGTAGGTGGCGTAGCCGCCGATCTCGCAGTAGATGTGCGCGCCTCGGGCTCGGGCGTGCTCGTACTCCTCCAGGACCAGCACGGCCGCGCCCTCGCCCATGACGAAGCCGTTGCGGTTGGCGTCGAAGGGCCGGGAGGCGTGCTCGGGGTCGTCGTTGTTGGGCGACGTGGCCTTGATGGCGTCGAAGCAGGCCATCGTGATCGGGGATATCGGCGAGTCGGACGCCCCGGTTATGCAGACGTCGGCCCGGCCCTCCTCGATGGTGTGGAAGGCGTATCCGACCGCGTCGAGTCCGGAGGTGCAGCCGGTGGAGACGGTCTGCACGGGGCCCTGCGCCCCGAACTGCGAGGCGACGACCGAGGCGAGCGTGCTGGGCGAGAACGCCAGGTGCAGTTGCGGTTCGGCCGGGCGGTGGTCCACGTCCCAGCGCCGGCCCCCTTCGCTGACCAGGACGTAGTCGTGTTCGAGGCGGGTGGTGCCGCCGACGGCGCTGCCCAGGCAGACTCCGACGCGCCAGGGATTCTCCCGGCCGGCGTCGAATCCTGAGTCACGGACGGCTTCCCCGGCGGCGACGACCGCGAACTGTATGTAGCGGTCGGCGTGGCGGGTCAGGTCCGGATCGAGTCCGTGCTCGAGCGGATCGAAGTCGCATTCGGCGGCTATGCGCGAGCGCAGGCCCTCCGGATCGAACAGCGTGATGCCGCGGGTCGCGGTCCGGCCGGCCGCGAGGAGGTCCCAGAACGCCTTTGCCCCGGTGCCTCCCGGAGCGACCACACCGATACCGGTGACGGCCACCCGCCGGGTCACTGTATGGCCCCACTTCGTTCGGACGCCTGTCCGTGGTCCGGCGCGGACAGGTCCGGCCCGCCGATGACGACCTCGTGGCCGGGCGCGGCGTCGGTCTCTTCGGTGTCGACGTGGCCGAGGCTCGGACGCGGGGCGAGCGGGCCCAGGTGGAAGACCATGCGGGCTTCCTCGTCGCCGACGTTGCGGAAGCGGTGCCGCATGTCGATCGGGATCAACAGGCCCTGGTCGGGCCGGAGCGCGAACGCCTCACCGTCCAGATCCACTTCGAGGGCGCCGCTGACCACGTACACGAACTCCTCGGAGTACGGGTGGTAGTGCTCGCCGATGCGCTCGCCGGGCTGGATGATGGCCAGCCCCATGAATCCGCTGGTGGACCCCGCCGTGGCGGGCGTGAGCAGGGCCCGGATGTCTCCTCCGCGCCTGCGGTTGGGTTCCGTCTCGCTCAGGTCCACGATGCGTGGATGGTGCTTGATCATGCTTGATACCTCCGGGTGTGGCGAGGACGTCGGATGGGACGTCCGGGGACGCGGGCTGCGGCGGTCCGTCAGGAGCCCGCCGAGCTTCGGTCGGTGATCGGCAGCATGTCGGCGTGCGACAGGAGGCGGTTGATGTTGCGTTCCGTCGCCAGGGAGCCTTCGACGCCGATCGCGGCACCGTCGAGGAGGCGCTCCAGCTCGGCGGCCTTCTTGGCGCCCTTGAGGCCGAGGGAGGCGACGGGGTCGACGTCGAGCTCGCCGACCATGTCGATGAGCCGCACCACGATGTCGTCGCGCTGGAACACGGTGCTGCTGTACACGGGGCTGTCCTTGTCGTCGGCCGCGGCCTCGTCCTGGTGGGCGAGCAGCCGGGCCAGTTCCATTCCGCAGCCCGGCCGGGCCGGGTAGTACAGCGCGTGCCGGCGCAGCTTCGCGGGTTCCTTGCGGCCGGAGACCACGTGGTGCACGGCCGGGAGCGCCGCTCGGGTGAAGAAGACCCGCGCCGAGTCGGCGTCGCTCAGGTCCCGGTCCTGCTCCAGGTAGGGGTTGATGGCCTCCTCGACCGCCCTCACCTCGGGCTGGCGCGATACGTGGCGCAGTGCCGCGAGGAGGTCGCCCTCCACCTCCACGGCCCGCACGACGCGGTTGCCGTGCATGAACAGCGAGGTGCGGCGCAGCCGGGTCTTGTCGTCGACCTGGGCCTGGGGCGACTGGTACCCGGCCAGGATCTCCGCGACCTTCGACTCGGATCCGGGCTTGACGGTGAAGGTGAGGGCATGGCGCGCCACACCGTCGCCGACGCGGGCCTCGACCTGCCGGGGCGTCCTGGCCGACTCCGGGGTGAGCGGCTCGGCGGGGCTGGTCTCGCGGAGGATGCTGTAGCGCATCGACCGGGTGTCCCGGACGCAGCTGTGCATCGGCCTGACGGTTTCGACGTGCTCCTCGCTGTTCACCCAGGCGAGGAAGGGCGGGGCGCTCTCCCACTCGCTGGTGATGAGCCACTGCGAGGGGTTCTCGATCGACTGGCACAGCTGGTCACTGAGGTGACCGGGGACCGAGGCGACCTGGTTGCGCATGAGTTCGTACGCGTCGAGGAACTGCTGCTGAGCGCCCTCGTACAGGTCGAGCAGCAGGATCACCCGAAGCTTCGAGCCGTCGAACGCCGACTGCGAGATACGTCCCGATTTGGGCATTGCGGCACACCTCTCCTCTTCGTCACGGAAGTCAGGAACGACCGCGGTATCCGAAACGCCGGGGCCGCCATGAACTGATCGTTGACGCGAGGCCGGGACTCCGCGAGCCCCACGGGTCGGAAGGGTGAACCGCGCGCCATCCGGGTGCCCCTGCCGTGCGAACCGGTCCACAAAGGGCATGGAATCTCCATCCCCATCCCTCACTCACGTCGCCGGCGTCGCCGGTGGCGCTGGAGGCAGTCAATGAACCGATTCGAAGACTCCGGAGACATCGGTCACCACACGCCCGTCCTCATCGTCGGCGGCTCTCTGGTGGGCCTGTCCACGTCGCTGTTCCTGGGACGCCTCGGAGTGCCGCACATCCTGGTGGAGCGCCACGCGGGTACCTCCATCCACCCGCGCGGGCGCGGCAACAATGTGCGCACCATGGAGATCTTCCGGGTGGCCGGGGTGCAGCGGCGCATCGAGGAGGCCGCGTCGGTCCTCGCGGACAACCACGGCATCCTGCAGACGCCGACCCTGGTGGGCGATGCCGGGGAGTGGCTGTTCAAGGAGATCGACCCCGGCGGCGGGCTGGCCCGCTTCAGCCCGGGTGCCTGGTGCCTGTGCAGCCAGAACGACCTCGAACCGGTGCTGCTGGAGAGCGCCCGGGAGCTGGGTGCGGACCTGCGGTTCTCCACGGAGCTGATGTCGTTCGAGCAGGACTCCGAAGGAGTGACGGCAAAGGTCAAGAGCCGGGAGACCGGCGAGCACACGACGATCCGCGCGGACTACCTCGTCGCGGCGGACGGTCCGCGCAGCCCCATCCGCGACACGCTCCGCATCGGGCAGACCGGGCCGGGCGACCTGTTCCACAACGTGAGCCTCACGTTCACCTCCCGCGGCCTCGCGGACGTCGTCGGCGACCGGCGGTTCATCGTCTGCTATCTGACGGATCCGGAGGCCGACGGGGCTCTGCTGCCCGTGGACAACAAGGAGCACTGGGTCTTCCACGCGCCCTGGCACCCCGAACACGGCGAGACCCTGGAGGAGTTCACCGACGAGCGCTGCGTGGAGCACATCCGGCGGGCCGTCGGCGTGCCGGATCTCGATGTGGAGATCACCGGCCGGGCGGCGTGGCACGCGGCCGAACGGGTCGCCGAACGGTACGCGCAGGGACGGGTGTTCCTGGCCGGCGACTCGGCCCACGAGATGTCACCCACCGGGGCGTTCGGCTCCAACACCGGTATCCAGGACGCGCACAACCTCGCCTGGAAGCTGTCCGCGGTGCTGGGCGGCTGGGCCGGCCCGGGCCTGCTGAAGTCGTACGACGCCGAGCGCCGGCCGGTGGCGGAGGCGACGAGCGCACGCGCCTCGTCGCGTTCGGTCGAGCACAGCCACCCCGGGTACACCCCGGAGCCCGGAGCCGGCGGGCAGGGCGGCCCCGGCGGCAGGAAGGGCGGGATTCTCAATGTGGCGCTCGCCTACCGCTACCCGAAGGGCGCGGTCCTGGGCGCCGATGCGGCCGCTCCGGTCGTGCCCGACGGCGTACGGCTGACGGGCGAGCCGGGAAGCCGGGCGCCGCACCTGTGGCTGACCCGCGCCGGCGCCCGGATCTCCAGCCTCGATCTGTACGAGCGTTCCATGGTGCTGCTGAGCTCGGCGGACGGTGCCGGCGCGTGGCACGCGGCGGCGAAGGACACGGCCCGCCAGCTGTCCGTCCCGCTCGACTCGTACCGGATCGGCGACGGGCCCGAGGCGGACCTGGTCCCCGCGGGCGACACGGACTGGGCGGCGGTCCACGGCGTCTCCGCGGACGGTGCGGTGCTGGTCCGCCCCGACGGCTTCGTCGCCTGGCGGTCCGAGGGCCCGTCCAAGGACCCCCGGACGACCCTGCGCAAGGCCTTGGTCGCACTCCTGGACCAGGCCTGACCTGCCTTTCCGGCACGGCAAGCCTCGCCCACCGACCGGTCGGCGAGGCGGCCGGCCGGCCGGTTCAGGCGATGTCGACGACGGTCCGCAGCGCCTCCCCGGTGCGCATCTGGCGGATCGCCTCGTTGATGTCTGTCAGTGGTACGTGGTGAGTGATCATCGACTCCAGATCGATGCGGCCCGCGCGCCACAGGTCGATGATCGTGGCATACGTACGGCGGATGTCGCCGCCACCGTAGAAGGACGGCAGGATCGCCTTCTCGTTGAGGACGAGCTCGGCCACGCTGATGTCCGTCAGGTCGGTGCGCGAGCCGGCGCCCACCAGGCAGACCGTGCCGCCGAGGCGGGTGGCGTCGTACGCGGCGCGCAACGTGGCGGCCTTGCCCACGGCCTCGAAGGCGTAGTCGAAGCCGAAGCCGCCGGTGAGGCGCCCGGGACCCTGTCTGGACCCGGACTTCGGCGAGAGCCCTTGCGCCCCACACCAGCACCACTTCCCAGGCCCTCCCTGTTGCTACTGGCTCTGCTGTTCCCCCGATGTGCGGGAGGTGCTGGTCAGCTGGTCAGCTGGTCAGGGCGGCTTAACGGGGTTTCAGGTTCGTTCGTTCGGCCGTTGCCTGGTCGGCGTAGTGTTTCTCCTCGGACTCGACGGGGCTGAGGTAGCCGAGCCGTTTCTGGATGCGTCGGGAGTTATAGAAACCGTCGATGTATTCGAAGAGCGCGAGGTTCGCCTCGGCCCGGGTGGCGAAGACGCGGCCGCGGATGCACTCAGTCTTGATCAGCATCCACAAATTCTCCGCGAGAGCTCTATCGTACGAGTCCCCGACCGAGCCTATGGACGCCTGAACTCCAGCCCGCACAAAACGAGTTGTGTGTCTCAAAGACGTGTACTGACAGCCGTGGTCGGCCTGGTGCACGAGAGTGCCGGGCTCGACCTCGCGGGACGCGCGGGCGTACTCGAGGGTGGTAAGGACTAGGTCGACGTCCGCTCGCGCAGAGGTCTCCCAGGCCACCACCCCGCGCGAGAACGCGTCCCGGATCGCCGACAGCCACAGCGGCCCTTCACCGGTGGCGATCATCGTGAGGTCGGTGACCCACAGCCGGTTCGGCGCGGGTGCCGTGAAGTCACGCTCGATCAGGTCCGGGGCGAGCGTGACCTTGAGACCGCGGCGCGTGAAGCCGCTCCGGCAAGGGCTGACGCCTGCGATGTCAGCCTCGCGCATCTGGCGCTCGACCCGTTTGCGGCCCACGTGCACACCTTCGCGCTTCAAGGCCCGGCCGTGGCGTGAGGCGACAGCTACGGCCTCATCAACATCTATCTGTGCAGGAGCTGGAATCGTCACCCTTGCGGCGTCGGCCGGGTCACTGACAACCAGGCTGACCGCTAAACAAGGAGCAGCCTGTCCCTGCGCGGGACTCGGCTGTGGCATGTGCGGTGCACGCAGGAACTGACGCCGATACCGAACGGCTTCGACCACCGCCGGCCCCTGGCCATCGTGCCGCCGCTTGGCTAGGCGGCCGGGGCCCACGGCTCCGCCCGGCGCGCAACACCCGTGAGCACGCCCGGTCCCCGGCCGCGTCCGCGCCGCCCTCCCGCCCATCCTTCTCCTTCATTCAGCCAAAGGCAAAAGCGGTCGCAACGGGGATGTCAGAGTACCGACCACGCCCGCACAGGGAGGTGACCTGCACGGATTCCGTGATGTGGGTGATCCTCGCGCAAGAGAAGTCGCAAGAGATCTCGCAGGAGATGCGGCAAGAGTCGGTGCAAGAGATGTGGTTCGAACGGTAGTTCCGTCGGGCCGTGGCATCTTCGTACGGCTCTGATCGACGTTCAGGACGAACTCGGTCAGGTCCGCGCAGATCTGCGGACGCTCTTCCAGCGGGTGTCGTGGTCGACCGAACCGCTGGATGCGTGGGAGGCGCACGAGAACGCCTGGCGAACGTCGCCCCGTCCCTCCTCCCCCGGGCTGGGTCCCCAGGACGTGGCGGATAGCGCCCCGGCTCCGAGTGAGGGGGCGCGAACGCGCGGCGCTGATCGTCGCCCGCACGTACTGGAGCGGCCGCGCTCCGGACGCCGCCGGATTCCCGTGGCCGCTGTGCGCGCCATCAGGTGCAGGACCCGATCACCAGCGAGTACGCCGTCGGCGAGAGGAGCCGGCAGGTGCGCCAGTTCCATCCGTCGCGGAACAGCGCACCGCCCCCTCCGGATTGCGCAGGCGGTAGGCCACCGATCCCTTGCTGCGCAGTCCCACTACAGCACCGATCTCCGACACGGTCAGCCCCTCGATGGACAAGCCGATGATGTGCAGGATCTGTTCCTCCCGCACGGTCAGCTGCGCAGGCCGCGCCGTTTCACCGCTGCGCATCCACGCCAGCGCGGGCCCGACTGCGCAACTCCGCCCGCACAGCCAACCCCCGATCAGAACGGATGCCACCACAACCACGTCAACAACTTCACCAAACGACGACGCAGCTTTCCCTCCCTGCTGCGCGCTGCGCAGGGAAATTGCGCAAACGCACTGCACAACAGAAAGGGGGCTGCGCAATGATCTGCGCATTGCGGCGTCCGGTCCCGTTCACGGCACTACGTCACCTGCGCACCGCAGAGAGCGACTCCCCCACGCAGACGCTCCCCCGACCGCACGACGCCAGGTTCGAGGCCGGCGGGTACCCGCCGGCAGGGGCGCCAGATCCCGCGCGGCCACGGGATGCTCGGACACCCTCCCGATGTGGCGGACGAGAGCGCCCCGATCTGCTTTCCACCGTAGACACGGCCGCCCCGACCACGAAACCCCCACCAGGTACATCGCTTTCCGGCGCCTCCCCCAACCACGGCTTCCGACACCCGACCACAGCCCCTACCACAGCAGGTCAACGCGCTACCCAACCTCTCGATGTCCACAGCCAGAAGGGGGTTCCGGGAGCCGTCGGCTGGTGGGGGCGCGGTCGGCGCACTTCGTAGCCTTCGGCTTCCCGCCGACTGAACGGCACCGACACCACCACCATGGGGTGGCCCCACCAGCGTCGCAGGGCCACGCTGGAATGCATGGTCCGTCCGCCAGCGATGGCGCCGCGGGCGCTGTGCCCGTCGACCACCGATCAGAGCATCGTGAACGAGCGCCCAGGAGAAGAAGGCAGCTCGGCAACGTCCCTTCGAGAGCGTCCGCCAGCGACGGGAATCCCCGCGCCACGACATACGCGGACTTCGTGTCCGGTGGACAAGTAACTGTCGACCTGCCACTCCGAGGGCATCAGGACCTCTACGGCGTGCTGATTACACGACGCAACGCCCCCATCGAAGCGGCCGCGCCACTCTGGAGGACAACGGCAGCGGGCCACCTGGGTCAGGATGAGAGCGGCAGGTCCGCGAGCATGACGGCGTAGAGCGGAGAGTCCGGGAAGGGCTGACGCTCGCCGACCTTCCGGAAGCCCCAGTCCTCGTACAGCGCCTGCACGCGGGGGTGTTTGACGTCCACGAGGAGGACGGCGAGGTCCTCGGGCCTCTCCTGCAGGAGTGCCCGGGAGAGCGCGTCCGCCACGCCCTGCTTGCG